>CAIZKT010000095.1:0-20515 GCA_903933565.1 uncultured Victivallales bacterium
GCCACGGCGGATACCGCGAACCGACCCGAAACCGGCTCGTCCTCGCGGTCCCCAGAGCCCTCGCCGGAGACCGCGAACCGGCCCGAAACGGGCTCGGCATCGCGGGTTGCATGGCGCCGCGAACGACTCAGCGCACCTGTTTCCCTTTGCGGTAGGCCGCGAGGTAGGAGTCGCTGTAGATCGTCTTATTGAGCAGCAGCTCGGCGGTGACCATGGCATCGGTCAGCTCATTGTCGAGCGGATCGTGAATCGAGCTATCGAGGCCAGCGGCCATCGCCATGGTCAGGAAGGTCCGGTTGATCAGGGGGCGTTCGGAGGCTCCCTGGCTGAGGTTGCTCAGTCCGATGACGATGCGTGGCGCGGGATCTGAGAGCATCTTGAACTGCGCGATGGTCTGCAGGACGATGCCGGGGGCGGCCTGGGCGCAGTTCAGGGGCAGGATGATGGGATCGAGGAGAACGCTCTCAATGGGGACCTCGTTTTCGATGGCGCAGGCGATGATCCGCATGCCGATTTCCAGTTTTGCGTCGACGCTGGCAGCCACGCCATTTTCGTCGATGGAAAGGCCGACGATGCCGGCATTGAACTCATGGGCCAGCTTCATGAAGGCCTCGAGTTTGTCGGCCTGACCGGTGGTGGAGTTGATAATGCCGCGGCCCTTGAGGGAGGCCTTCGCCAGCCCAGCGCGCATGGTGATCAGGCTGACGGTATCGATCGAGAGAGCGATATCCGTGACTTCACGGACCGTCTCTACCAGCCACTCCATGGCAGCCACGCGTTCATCCTTAGGCACGCGCGTGCCGACGTTGATATCGAGGGCATCCGCCCCCGCCGCCAATTGCAGCTCGGCCATTTCATGGACCGGTTTCTTGTCCTTGGCCAGGATGGCATCCCCGATGCCTTTGAACATACCGTTGATGCGTTCGCCGATGACAAACATGGTCTACTCTCCTTAGGGTTTACGCCGTGAGCCGGCTGATCGTCGTCTTGATGGCAGCGGCGGCGGCGGGGTGCCGCATGACCAGGATGTCACTGCCTGCCTGCAGGAGGGCTGCCGCGGTAGCCAGTTCCCAGTAGACGCCACGCTGCTGCTCGTTACCCCAGTCCGGCAGCTCTTCCTTGGCGGCGCGGGCCTCTTTGGTGCGCCAGGCTTCCTGACCCACCATGCAGATGACCGGTACCGCCATCAGCCGGTCGCCGCCCAACGCCGCCAGGCGGCCGCGTTCCTGGATGGAGAAGGTGTACTCCAACCCATAGCCGAGGGCGCCGGTAGTCTGGTACATCACCAGTCGGTCGAGGGGGAAGCCCATCTCGGTGACCAGCACATTGACCTGCTTAGCGATATTGATGTCGATCGGGCTCAGGCCGATGAGGCAGTGGCCATCCGCGATGCAGGAGGCGACCAAGGTCTTGTAGTTATCCTCCGTTACCGCCCCCAGCAGACAGCGCTCGCCAGCGGCAGCCTGGCTGCACACGGGGAGGACCACATTGTCCTTCTCCGGCAGGTCGCAGCCCCAGATAATGAGGGGCACTCCGGCGGCCTTCAGCACCGCCTTGACCGTCTCCGCGGCCTGCGCCGGCGAGGTATTGCCCAGGTCAGGATGAGTGCTCATCAGGCGCAGGCAGATGAGATCGGCGCCATGCTTCTCGACGCAGGCGCGCGCCCAGGCCGCGGGGTCCGACAGCACGTCACCCCAGGCCGCCAGCAGCGGCGTCGGCCAGTCGGTGGGGGCGCAGTCCCACACTTCCAGCGCGACGGCAGCCCGATGCGGCATGGCGCCATCGAAGGCGGCAAACGGCAGACCGCCGCCACCGCCCAGGGTGACCACCGAGGTCCGGCTACCGCCGGCGGCCCGGTCCGCTCCGAGGGTAACCGAGTTCACGGCCCCCGACCACTTCTCTCGTGCATCCGCTAGCAGTGTCATAGGAGTTTCCTTTCGGCGAGCTCGTTCACCAATCCACGTACGGCACTCAACGCCCGCGAGTCTGCCGGCAGCTCCAGCAGCGGGCGGCCGGCCACATCGAACGCACTGACTTGCGAATCCGTGGGCACGGCGGCGAGGATCTCCAGCCCACTCTGGGCGAAGAGTGCCGCCAATTCCGGCGCCAACGGCTGGTCGCACGGGTTCAGCACCAGGAACACGGCACCGACCTCGAGACCGAGGTGGTTCTTGATGTCCACGATGCGGGCGGCCGTGCGGGCGCCAATCACATTCGGCGGACAGACGACGAGCATGACCTCGACCTGGCCATTGGTGCGTCGGCTCAGGTGTTCAAGACCTGCTTCATTGTCGATGACCACTCCCCGGTACTGGGCGCCGATCTTGCCCAGGTACTCACGGAGGACGCTGTTGATGTAGCAGTAGCAGCCGGGGCCTTCCTGGCGCCCCATGACCAGCATGTCGATACCGGGCGCCTCGGCGATGTCTTCGTGGATGAGTTGCTCGATCCACTCGCGCTTCGACACGCCGGCCGGGACCGACTCGGGATCCTGACGCAGCTCCTCGCGCATATCGCCGATGGTCTGGCGGATGGTGATCCCCAGACGCTCCGGCAGACAACTGTTCGGATCGGCGTCCACCGCCAGCAGCGGCTTGATGCCGCGCTCCACCAAACTGCGACAGAGCAACGCGGAGAGAGTCGTCTTACCCGATCCACCCTTACCGGCAATGGCGATCCGCAGGGCCATCATGCACTCCTAGTTCCTACCACCGTAGGCGAGCTTGGTCACCGAGGGGAAACGCTCCACGTCCGTATGGGGAAGGAACAGACAGGAGGTGTACTCGTTCATGTACTTGTGGGAGGTGCTCAGCTCCACATAGGTCATGGCAGAGGCGATACGGTCCTGCACATAGCGTAGGGCGTGCTCGGAGAGCAGGACCGTCTTGGCCCCCTGCACCGAGCCGTTGCCGAGGACATGGAAGACGCTGCGGTCGACATCCGGGAGCAGTCCGATCTGGATACCCTGTTCGACCCGCAGATGGTTACCGAAGCCGCCGGCGATGTAGATGTGGCGGACATCGTGGAAGGTGAAACCGAGGTAATTCAGCAGGCAATCGGCGGCCATGTAGATGGAGCCCTTGCTGTGGATCAGGTTACGAATGTCGGCCTCGGTCAGCGCGATGTCCCTTCCCAGAGCGGTATCCTCGCCCGGGAAGAGGACGAATGCCTTCTCGCCGGTTTCCGTTTCCTGGAGACGTCGACCGCAAGCCCCGGCCACGAAGCGCCCCGCGCGGTCGATGCAGCCAGCCGCCAGCATCCCAGCAACCGCGTCGATGAGGCCGGAACCGCAGAGCCCCAGCGGCCGCCCGCCACCCACGACCCGGCACTCCACGATCCGTCCGCCAGGGCCCACGTTGAGCCACTCCACGGCGCCGGCCGTGGCCCGCATCCCACACGAAATGCCGCCTCCCTCGAAGGACGGACCGGCAGAGGCGGAACAGGACATCAGCCACTCCGAGTTGCCCAATGCAATCTCGCCATTGGTACCCATGTCGATCAGCAACGACAACTCGTCACTGCGCGTCATCTCGGCCGCCAGAATGTCGGCGAGGACGTCGCCGCCGACGTAGGACGCCACGCAGGGCAAGGCGGTGAGCAGCCCCCGCGCGTTGATCGATATGCCGACTTCCGAGGCCCGGATCACGGGCGGATTCATGGCGCAGGGGATGTAGGGTTCACGCCGAATATTTCCAGGGTCCAGGCCGAAGAGCAGATGGGTCATGGTCGTATTACCGGCGCAGGAGACGCAGGTCACGTCGGCCAGGCGCACGCCCGTATCAACCACCAGGGCGGAGATCAGGCCGTTGATGTCGCCGACCACGGTCTCCTGCAGTTTCCGCAGCCCCTCCGCGCTGCCAGCGTAGAGGATCCTCGAGATGACGTCATCGCCGAAGGCGCTCTGGGAGTTGTAGCGGGCGTTGGCCGCCAAGGTCTTACCGCTGGCCAGGTCCACCAGGTGCGCCACGATCGTGGTGGTGCCGATGTCCACCGCCACCCCGTAATTGGCGGCTGCGGTGTCCCCCGGCTCGACGTCCACCACCTCCACCGTGCCGCCCCGACTGCCGAGCAGCAGAGTGATCTTGAAGTTATTCTGGCGCAGCAGCTCAGGCAGCCGTCGCAGGACCGCCAGGCCAGTCTGCATCACCGGGATGTCCTGGCGTTCCCGCAGGGCGCGGTAGACGCGCTCCTGGTCCGGCAGACAGTCATCCAGACTCGGCGCCGACAACTCCAGGTAGACCTTGCGGATCAGCGGCGCTGACGGGAAGACACTCACCGCCCCCAGCGGCGCCATGACCTTCCCGAAGCGATCCACGTCATCCGCCGCCAAGATCGGGATGCCGCCCGTTCTTGACTCGGGCGGCACCTCCACCACCACATCACCCGCCACGTAGGTCTGGCAGGCCAGCGCCGCGCCGCGCTGGATGTCGTGCCGGTCCAGAAACATGTTCGGCTTGGCAGTGACCTTGCCGGACTTGACCAAGACCCGGCACTTGCCGCAGACGCCATCGCCGTTGCAGATGCTGTTGATGGGGATGCCGGCCGCTTTGGCCGCATCCAAGAGCGAACGCCCGGCCGCGGCGCGGACGGTGCAGTTCTCGGGATGAAAGGTGACGGCGTAGGTTCTCACGCGCCCTGCCAAACGGTTTTCAGGTACTTGGGCAGACCGCTGGCTTCGCGCGGGCCGACCAGGACTTCCCAGCCCGAGTCATCCGTCAAGCCCCCGCTCATGGCCGCGATGTAGCCGGGGATGATCACCTTGCGGTGCGCCACGGCCTTGGTGACCACCTCGGAATTGAGGAAGGCGGCGACCTTCTCGGACGACAGCTTATCGGAGGCGAAGGCGGTCAGCACCGAGGTGCCGTCCGTATCGAGCACGCCGATATAGGCGGGCACGCGGCTGGCCTCGACTTCCGACTGGACCGTGTAGTAGGTCAAAGAGAAGTTGGTGGTGACCAGCAGCGGCGACTGCGGGGTGACGGCGCCGACTCTGTAGAGCTTGGCTTCCACCTGCACCGGCTTGCGGGGATCCGTATAGAGATTCTGGCTCAGGGTCAGGAGCGGGACGATCTGCTCGGGACTGGTCAGCGAGGTCAGGACGACACCGACGTACTTGGAGATGAAGGCACAGCAGTCCGCAAAGTTCTGCGCCGGGTCCGCCTGTCGGCTCAGCGCCATACAGGGGAAGCCGACCCCGTCGGCCTTCCGCTTCAGCGCCAGGCGGCGGGCCGCGGTCAGCGCCTGTACCGTGGCGCTCACCGAGCCAGCGCCCAGGTCGAGGACGAGGTCGTCGACGCCCGCCTTACGCACCTGGACCGCCAAGGCCGCGACGGCATCCAGGTCGGGGCCCGCAACGGCCAGGGGGCATTTCCGGTTCTTGGCCACCTGGGCAAAACTCTCCCAGGCGCTGCCAGAGGCGGCGTGGAGCAGCGGGCGGTCGGCTTCGCAGACCGCCACCGCGGCGTCGGCATGCGCGGCCTGCGCCGCCAGCAGCACCATGGGCAACCCCAGTTCCCGGACCGCCCGAACCGTGCTGACAAAGGGCTCGCTGGCGCCACTGACGTTGTCGACGGCCACCACGTTCACCCCAATGCGCATCCCCACCCGGATGAACGAGAGGGCGCGCACCGCGGTCAGACGGGCCGCCAGGGCCTTCGCGTCAAGATTGTCAGGAACGATCACGCCGATACCCGGCGCGTGGAAGAACGACTCGTCATGACGGAACATGACCGTCTCGGCCCCGACCTCGAGACGCTTCGACGCCGGGCCAAAGCCCACCAGTCGGATCGGCGGAGCGGAGGCGCCGGCGAGCTGGGCGCGGGCCTCCGCCGAGACATCCGGGCACTCATCCAGAACGGCCTTCTGGGTGGCCAACTTCATGGCGAAGGCCAGGCAGGTCGGACAGCCGCATTTCTTGCAGTTCGTCTTGGGCAGCAGCTTGAAGACATCGAGGGCTTTCAGTGCCATGGGAAACTCCTTGTATCCTAGTCCTAAACCGCTTCAGATCAGCGCCACCATCTCCACCGCCGGGTGACTGACCCGCGTCAGATGTTCGACCAGTTCCTCGGCGGAGGTGGCCACCGTCTCATCGGCAATCTTGTCGATGAAGTCCGCCAAACCCTCTTCCTTCGCCCGCGCCACCAGCCGTTCGCCGTAGAACTCCTTCAGCTCCTTGGGCATCCACACCAGCCGACCCAGGCCACCGTCGCCGTAGATGAACTTGCGGCTGAGCAGGTAGAGCCTTCCGACTCCCAGGAAGCCAGGGGTCTGGTTGCCACCGCCCACGCTGCCCGCCAGGGTGGAGAAGGACATGCCGCACGGGGTCATGCCCGAGTACTCGCGGTTGACGATCATGAAGCCGTTGGCCTCAGGCACCAGCGCCAGGATGCACTCGAAACAGCCGCACGAGGTCATGGGCGCATCCATGAGCGAGTAGAGGCTAATGTCCTCGATAGCGCGATTCGAATGCGTGTAGACGAACTCGTTGATGCCTTCCCACTTGCCGGTCTTGGGATTGATGACGCGGCCCTTCTTAATGGGCTGGTTGCCGCCGGCCGGATTCAGCCGATGCGCCGCCTTGCCATCCAGCCAGTTGTAGGCCCCGCACAGTCCAAGCCGTTCCGGGCTGATGACGCAGAGGTGGTTGGGCGCGAAGGACTGGCACAGGGTGCAGGAGTAGAAGTCGTCGACGCTCTCGTCCGTCATGCCCGCCACCCGTGCATCGCGTTCGGCGTAGACCTTGAGGGCCTCTTCCAGGTGCTTGGTGAAGACCTTCTGGTCGGAGATGATCGTGACCTTAACCTTGTCGATGATCTTGCCGTAGAGGGCGTGGATGCGGGCGTGCAGAATCTTGCCAAAGTGCTGCAAGCGGAAGCCGCTGGCAAAGGCGCCCTTGCTGATGCGGACCCAGATTTGGTCACGCTGGCCCATGTGGAATATGCCCATGGCATTGTTGAGGAGGAGGTGAATCTGGCGTTCGATGATGGACTCGAAGTCCTCCTGCATCTCGCGCCCGGCCACTTCCACCAGGATCGCCAGCGGCATGGCGCCACCGACCTTGGCGGTGTCCACTTCCGGCCCGATCACTTGAATGAGGCCATCCTCGAGCTGCTCCGGCGGACGCATGCGCACAAACTCAAAGGCGGTGGAGTACTTGCCACCGAACTCGACGTGCATATCCTCGCGCCGGACGCGCTCACCCTCGAAGGCGGAGGAGTACGGCACCGGGATGTCGACGTCGCTGACGGTCACCTTGACCCCGCGTACCTCGATGCAGCGCGCCGGGATCTTGCTGTGGTCGAGTTCGCGCACCACGTGCTCGTAGGTGCAGATGCCGGTCGGCAGGATCTCGGGAATCTCGGTGTCGGCGATGATGGGGAAGCCCATGTTGATGGCGCCGGCGCCGGTCGCGTACTTGAGGTCGTCGACCTCACCCAGGGTCAGTCCGAAGGCGAAGACGCGTTCTTTGCAGTAGAGCAGGCACTTGCGGGCGTCGCCGGGCTGCACGCCGCCGAAGGTCATGGCGCCACGGATGGCCCAGTTCAGCGGGTAGATGCCGGTGATGGTGTCGCGTCCGTAGGGTACGATGTAGGTATCCCAGCCCATCTCGACCTTGCCCTCTTTGAGCTGGTCGATGATGCTGACGCCGTTGGAGCTCGACCCGGCGAAAATCATGATGCTGCGCTTCTGGAACTCGCGCACGATGGCGACCGCGGTCTCCACGTCAGGGGCCGCTCCAAGGATCGCCGCGAAGCCGGGCAGGCGCCCGTCCACCAACTGAATGCCGAGGGTCCGCAGGATGGTGTCGGAGAAGAAGCCGTTGCAGCCCGCCTGGGGCTCGGTGCCATCGAGGTAGCGCAGGACGCAGATGATCTCCTCGGACAGGAGCGTGGCGATACCGGCATCGAGCGCGGTGCCCAGGTAGGGGAACCAGAGCCGGTCCTGCGGCACCACCCCGAGCAGTTCCCGGGCGTGAGCCAGCACGGGCTTGAGGTCGCCCAACGTCTTGATCTCGAGCCCCATCAGGGCGTAGGCCATGGGCAGATAGTAGGCCGTATCGGGAAAGCCGATGGCAACGCCTTCCCCTTTCGACTCCCGGGCCTTCTCAAACCCCGCCTCTGCCTGGCGCACCAACTCGTGCGCGCCTCGGATCGCTGCGGCTGCAATGACCTTGGACATAGTCTATCTATCCTTTCGCCGTAAAGGTTGCTGCTGCCGGCGCCGCGAGCAGCTTCTCCGCCCGGGAACGGGTCTCTGCCCGTCGGCAGTCTGGACATGTGTAAAGGGTCTTCTTCGGGATCAAACCCCGCTCGCTGACCAGGGTGAATTGGGCTTCGGTGGTAAAGCGGGCGCCGCAGGTGCGACACGCGAGCAACGGCAGCCGGGTATCCGTCTCGACCATGACTCGTTCGCTCTCCGTGTCCTGGACATGCAGAGCCCCGGTCGGGCAGACGAAGGCGCAAGCGCCGCAACCGATGCAGGCCTCGGCCCGCCCGGCGAACGGCGCGGTCACCGCTCGCTCGCTGCCGCGACTGGCATAGCCAATGGCGTTCTGGCGGACGCCCTGGGCGCAGACCCGCACACACAACCCACAGAGGATGCACTGGTCCCGCCAGGTTCCGCTGGTTGACACCGGCAAACGTCCGGGCTCGACGCCGTATTCTTTGGCCAACTGCTTGAGGATGTCCACCTCGGGACAGCGCGCCAGCAGCAGTTCGATGACCAGCTTGCGGGTCCGGCGCACCCGCTCGCTGTCGGTCTCGATCCGGTCCCCTGGCCAGGGCGTGTAGATGCAGGAGGTGACGATCTTGGAGCGCTTGCCCCAGACCACCTCAACCACGCACAGACGGCAGGTGCCGTAGGCCTCAACCCCCGGATGGTGACAGAGCGCGGGGATCTCTATGCCCAGCCGGGTGGCGACGGTCAGAACCGTCTCCCCCGGCGCCGCGCTGGCCTCGGTCCCATTGAGGGTGAACGAGATGCTCTTCTGCTGTTCCATAGGGCACTACGCCTCAGGTCCTGCGGACGGCGTCGAAACGGCACACTTCGCGGCACACACCGCACTTGATGCAGATCGTCTGATCGATGCTATGCGTCGCCTTGCGCTTGCCGGTGATCGCGGCGACCGGGCACTTGCGGGCGCAGACGGTGCATCCCGTACAGGTCTCCGGATCGATGCCGTAGGTCACCAGCGCCGTACACACGCCGGCCGGACAACGCTTCTCGCGGATATGCGCCTCGTACTCGTCACGGAAGTAGCGCAGGGTCGACAGCACCGGGTTCGCCGCCGAGCCACCCAGGGCGCAGAGGGAGCCATCCGTGACCGCCGCCGCAATCTCCTCCAACAAGGCGATGTCGCCCTCGCGTCCCTCACCGCGGGTGATGCGGGTGAGGATGGCGCACATCTGCCGGATGCCCTCGCGGCAGGGCACGCACTTGCCGCACGATTCATCCATCAGGAAATGCAGGAAGTAGCGGGCCACGTCCACCATGCAGGAGTCTTCGTCCATGACGATCATGCCACCAGAGCCCATCATCGAACCGGCCTTGGTGAGCTCGTCAAAGTCAACGGGCAGGTCCAGGAAGCGCTCCGGCAGGCAGCCGCCGGAAGGGCCGCCGGTCTGCACCGCCTTGAACTTCCGCCCAGCGGGAATCCCCCCGCCGATGTCGAACACCACTTGCCGCAGCTTCACGCCCAGGGGTACTTCCACCAGCCCGGTGTTCACCACTTTGCCCACCAGCGAGAAGATCTTGGTGCCCTTTGAGCCTTCGGTGCCGATGGCGGCGTACCACTCCGCGCCCCGGTTGATGATCACGGGCACGTTGGCCCAGGTCTCGACGTTGTTCAGATTCGAGGGCTTCTGGTTGAGACCACTTTCCACCGTGTGGATGTACTTGGCTCGCGGCTCGCCCACCCTGCCCTCCAGGGACGCCATGAGCGCGGTCGATTCACCGCAGACAAAGGCCCCGCCCCCGCGGACAACCTTGACCTCGAAGCTCAGCCCGGAACCGAGGATGTTCGCGCCCAGGAAGCCCCTCTCGCGCGCCTGCTCGATGGCCAGCCGAATGTGCTTGACCGCGAGCGGATACTCATCCCGGACATAGACGTAGCCCTCCGTCGCCCCGATAGCGTGGGCGCCGATGATCATGCCCTCCAGCACGCAGTGGGGGTTACCCTCCAGCAGGCTGCGGTCCATGTAGGCGCCGGGGTCTCCCTCGTCGGCGTTACAGATGACGTACTTGGGCTCGCCATGGGCTTTACGACAGGTCGCCCACTTGCGTCCGGTCGGGAAGCCGCCGCCGCCGCGGCCACGCAGCCCGGAGCGGGTGATCTCCTGCACCACGGCCTCAGGATCCATGGCCAGGGCCTTGCGCAGGGCTGTGTAGCCATCGCACTTGCGGATGTAATCGTCAATCGACTCGGGTGAGATGTGTCCGTTGTCACCGAGGATCAAGCGCCGCTGGTGGGCGTAGAAGGGGATGTCGCCTTCCCTGGCAAACGCAAGACCGTCCGCCGTGCGGTACAGCAGGCGCTCCACCGTTTCGCCCTTCACCACGGTCGCGCTGATGATCTCGGGGACATCCGCCACCGTCACCTTGCGGTACAGGATGTCCGCCGGACGCACCACCACGATCGGGCCTTGTTCGCAGAAGCCATGACAGCCGGTCTTGACGAACTCGACGCAATCGGCCAGACCCAGGCTTGCGAGCCGCGCCGCGACCGCGCTGGCCACCGCCTGGCAACCGTACGCCTGACAGCCGGTGCCGCCACAGACGGTGACGCTCATGCCGGCCGCCACGATGCGGGCCCGCTCTTCCGCCGTCACGGCACTCGCCGCGGCGGGCGCTTCCAAAGCTTCGGCTTTCCCCTCCAGGAAGTCCTTCAACAAGCCCTCGATGCTGCCTGGCGCGGCGTTGTAGAACCGGCCATCAATCACCACCACCGGGCCGAGGGCGCAGGCGCCCAGACAGTTGACCGTCTCCAGCGAAAACTCGCCGTCGGCGGTCATCTCCCCGGGAGTGGTCTTCAGGCTGCGGCAGAGCTCGTCGAGAATCCGCGGCGCGCCGCGCACATGGCAGGCGGTGCCCATACAGATTTTCACCACGTGCCGACCGCGCGGTTTGAGGCTGAGCGCTTTGTAGAAGGTGGCCACATGGTACACCTGAGCCGCCGGGACCCCGAGCGCCACGGCGACCTGCCGCAGGGCGGTTTCGGAGAGGTAGCCGAGGACGTTGTTCAGGTCCTGCAGGACCGGAATCAACGCCGCCGGCTGGGCGGGGTGCCGTTGCAGCACTTCACCGAGGGCCTCTGCCAGGCGTTCTTCCGAGACCACACTCACGGTTTGGCTGCCTCCGCCGCGCGCTCGATCCGGAGCAGGAAGGCTTCGCGCTTATGCTCGACCACATCCTCGACCTTCTCGAGCGTCAGAGCCCCCGTGTGGCAACTCTCCACGCAGGCGGGAATCTCGCCCTTCGCCAGGCGTTCAGCGCAGAGGTCGCACTTGACGATGGCGCCGTCCTTCGGGTCCATCCGAATCACGCCGAATGGGCAGGCCAGGATGCACCAGCGGCAACCAATGCAGCGCTCATGCTCAAGCACGACGGGGGAGTCCGGACTGCGCCGCCAGAGCGCGGCGGTGGGACAGATCGCCATACAGGGCGCTTTCTCGCAGTGCCGACACTGCAGCGGCGCCGAGAACGTGCCGCCTTTCTCGACCCAGACCCGCCTCTTCGGCGGCTTCTCTTCCTGGAGAGCGCCAAGCAGCGTCTTGGACTGAGAATGAGCCACGGCGCAGGCCAGTTCGCACGAGCGACAGCCGACGCAGCGCTCCGCATGGACAACAAGTAAACTCTTCACAGTGTAGGGTCTCCGCAGCGGACCGGTCAGACGGTCATCGGCTGGCTGTACATCAAGGGCTTCAGCTTCAGGGCGTCACGCTTGCGGTCCATGTGCTGCATCATCAGCCGGGCGGCCTTGACCGGGTCGCTCTCGAAGCAGAACTTGCCGCCCACCAATTCTTCCACCTCCTGGGTCAGGAAGCGGGTGAGCTCCGGGCTGCCCAGGACCCGCATGGCCGGGCTGAAGTTCACGTAGGCGCCGGAGGCGACGCAGTAGAAGCCGATAGCGATGGCCTTCTCGCACATGGCCTCAGGGGCGGAGCCGGCGATGGGGAGGTCCGAGAGCTTGTCGCCCAGGCCGCCTTCCTTGATCATCTCGCAGAGCGCCACCAGGATGCGGCTGTTGTCCACACAGGAGCCCAGGTGCAGCACCGGCGGGATGCCGACCGTCTCGCAGATCTCCTGCAGGCCCTTGCCCGCCCACTTGGCCGCCTCGGGTTGCAGCAGGCCGACCTTGGCACAGGCCGTGGCGCCGCAACCGGTCATGACTACCAGCACGTCGTTGGCGATGAGTTCACGCACCATCTTGATGTGGCTGTCGTCCTGGGTCTTGCGCACCGTGTTGCAGCCAATGACCGCCGCCACCCCGCGCAGACGCCCCGAGATGATGCCATCATTCAGCGGCCGGAAGGAAGACCGGTAGCGCCCGCCGAGATGGGTGAAGGTGTTGGCCACCGTAAAGCCGGCGACCAGGTCCGTCTTGACGTCGGGGATGTCCACCGCGCCGCGGTTGGGGAAGTTCTCTACCGCCCGACGCACGATCTTCTTGGCGATGTCGTAGGCGTGCTCTTCGTAGAACTGAATGTGCTCGGCGCCCGGGATGCGCGCCTTCTTGCTGGTGGTGATCACCTTGGTATGGAAGCGGGCGGCGTGCTCGGTGACGGCGGGCATGATGCACTGCACATCCACCAGCATCAGGTCCACGGCCCCTGTGGCGATCGCGAGTTCCTGGTGCAGGAAGTTGCCCACCACTGGGGCGCCCTGACGCATGAGGATCTCGTTGGCAGTGCAGCAGATGCCGCCCACCATGATGCCATTGGCGCCCTTTTCCTTGGCGAGATCAAGCATCTCCTGGTCCCGGCTGGCGGCTACCACCATCTCCGACAGCGTGGGCTCGTGGCCATGCACCACGATGTTGACCGCGTCTTTGCGGAGCACGCCGAGGTTCACCTGACTGCGCACCGGCTGCGGATCGCCAAACAGCACGTCGCCGCAATCCGTCGCCAGCATGGCGCCGGCCCAGCCGTCGCCCATGGAGGTACGCAAGCCGTGCATGATCAGATTCTTGTAGTCCGCGTCCACCCCCTCATGCGTGCGATGCAGGGTTTCCACAATCTCATGCTCGACCCCGACCGGAATCAGGCCCAGCCGACGCCAATTCTCTACCGTCGCCTTCGGGGCGCGCAGAGACGCATAGCGGATCTCGCCTTCCTGCTGGTTAAACTGGCCAAGGGCCGCCTCGGCGAACTCCTTAGCGACGTCCGCATCGCTGCGGTTCTTGGTCTCGATGCCCCACTCCTGCGCCAATTCGCGCAAGCGCTTGGGGCTCTTGATGGTGAAACCCTGGGCCTCGCCCTTGGCGGTGAGCAGGAGGGTACGGACGATGTCGTGGCCGTGGTCGGAGTGGGCGGCCGCCCCGGCGGCGACCTGGCGAATCAGGTGCCGTGCGGCAATCGTGGAGGCAGTGGCCCCGCAGATGCCCTGTTTTGGGCCACCGTCGAAGGGGTTGATCCGACACGGCCCCATCTCACAGATGCGGCAGCAGATGCCCAACTCGCCGAAGCCGCAGCGGGGCTCCTGTTCATCAAAGCGGTCATGGGCGGTCGCGATACCGCAGGCCGCCGTCCGAGCGAGCACGGCTTGGGCGGCGGGATCTGCACTGCGTGTCTGGGGGGTAGACTTGGTCATGGCAACTCCTTACTGGGAAGGCATCGTGTTACAGCGCTCGGCAAACAGACGAACGACGCGCTCCACCGCCGCGTCAACCGCGGGGCTGGCCCCGGCGGGAGAGCGGCCGGAGCGTTCGGCCTCGCTAAGCCGTTCGTCGTACGGGATGAATCCGGCAAACTCAAGGTCCGGCAGCGCCGAGCGCAGAAACTGCTCGTCGGCGGCAGAGCGGATGCGGTTACCGACCCCCACCACCCGGGGCAGCCGCAGGTCGGCCGCCAGCCGACGGATACGCTTCACCGTCTCCACGCTGGCCCGCGAGGGCTCGGTCACGATCACCAGCTGGTCGACGCTGTCGATGGTCCCGCGGCTAAGGTGCTCGATCCCCGCCTCCATGTCGACCACGAGCGCCACGTTCTTCTCGAGTAAGAGGTGCGATACCAGAGCCCTGACCATGGCGTTTTCCGGGCAATAACAGCCGCTGCCGCCGGTCTTGACAGCGCCCGCCACCAGCACCCGGACTCCATTCACCGTCTGAGCGTAGTTGGCGGGAATGTCATCCACAAAGGGATTCATGCGGAACATGCCACCACTGCTGCCTGGGCGTGCCCCGGTGCGTTCCTCGATGAGGTCCGCCAGTTTGACCAGGGGCTCGACCGTCTCCGGAGCCGGATGGCCCAGGCAACCGAGCAGGGTGGCGTTGGGGTCGGCGTCAATGGCGAAGACGTCGTAGCCTGCACCCGCCAGTGCGGTGCAGATCAACGCCGTGAAGGTCGTTTTCCCGACCCCACCTTTACCGGTCACGGCAAGTTTCACGGTTTCGGCACCTCGGCGGCGGGGGCGCTCTTCGCACCCGCGACGTCAGGCTTCGGGCCCTCGTCCTTCTTCGTCTCAGGGACGGGCACGGCGGAGTGGTCGCGGTTAAGGAAGTAGTTCGCCCAGCCGGAGGTATTGGCGAGGTTGCGCCGACAGGGCGGGACGTACCCCTGCCGGAGAGTCTCGATCTTGCCGCTGCTCTTGACTCGGCGGTAGATCTCGGTCCAGGCACAGGGCTTCTCGGTCGGGTACTTTTCGCACATGCCCCCTACGCTGCCACCGCAAGGGCCGTTGCGGCATTCCTTGGCACAGCGGTACATGGGGCAACGATAGGCCAAGTCCAGCAGGGCGCAGTCGCCGCAGTCCTGGCAGCCGAACATGACATGCTTGGCCGCAAACTCGCCGGCGTGGGAGGCGGACTTGAGCAGGGGGCTCTTGTCGATAGCTTGGTAGTACTTGAACAGCAGCTTGTGCCCCAGGCTAGCGCGCTCAAAGACGTGCTCGTGGGCTTTCTCGACCAGGGCGTAAGCCAGGGGCTTCTTGCCGAGGGCCAGGCGGCCCACCGGATCCGGCTCAGAAGCATTGAGCTGATAACTGACGGGAGCTGGGAAAGCGTAGAACTCATCCGGACGGCCAAAGCACACCTCCGGGATAAACTCTTCCCAGCGCGGCGCCAGCTCAATCCCGCGCTTGATGATCGTCACAAAGTCTTCGGTCTTCAGGGCGAAACCGCCGATATGGACGCCCGCAAAGCCCATCCCCTTGAACATCGCCACCATCTTGGCGGCGCGTTCGAGGCGCTTGCCCTTGCCCTTGTCGGCCTCCTTCGCCTCTTCATCCAGACGGGCCACCAGCGCCTCGGTCACCACACAGCCCGGGACATTGCCCGCCTTCATCGCCCGCCCGGCCCCCGCCGACAGAACATAGACATTGCCCAGCACCGGAGTCTTGAGCCCGCGGCTCGCCAGGTAGCGCCTGATCTCGAAGAACTTGCGCATATCATAGCCGAGCTGCGAGATGATCAGGTCCGCCCCCGCTGCAATCTTCTTCTCCATCTTGAAGTACTGGAACATCAACTCCTCTTCCGTCAGCTTGAAGGGCGAGACCGCGGCGGCAATGAGGAAGTCGGTGGGCTTCAAGCGCATGGTCGTACCCGGCTTGCGGCCCGGTACCTCGATGCCCCGATTCATCTCTTTGATCAGGCGCACCGCCTGGACCGAATCCAGGTCAAAGACCGGACTGGCCTGACCGCTATAGGCACCCTCGGTGGGGCAATCGCCACTGAGGACCAGGAGGTTCTTCACCCCCAGGTGAGCCAGGGCGCTGGCCCGCGACTCCATGGCGTTCCGATTGCGGTCGCGACAGGTAAAGTGGACCAGCGGCTCAACGCCAGCCTGCTGGATCTCCGCCGCCAACACGTCGGGCGAGATCGCGGGACCGCCCCCGGGGTTGTCCGTGAGGCTGACGGCATGCACCGTCACCCCCGCCGCGGCGATCTCCTTGGCGAACTGCAGCGCGGCTTCGACCGCCGGCCCGTCAAAGCCGCGTCCAGGCACAAACTCGCAGGTTAAAACAAAGGCACCGTCAGCCAGCGCTTGCTTGAGCATCAGTCAACACCCTTCCTGAGTCCGTGCCCTGGCAGGCGGACACGAACGCCCCTACGATTCGTCCTAGAACAGTCCACTGACAGCCCCGGTTGCGGTGTCGACATCCATCCGCCGGAAGGCCGGATCGGAGGCCGTGCCAGGCAGCAACTTGATCTCCCCGGCCACCGGCACCACCAGCCCCGCGCCGCGGTAGACCATGATGTCACGGATGGGCAGGGTCCATCCCGTCGGCCGACCCTTCAGGCTCGGATCGTGCGAGAGACTGAGATGGGTCTTGACCATACAGGTGCCGAGCTTGGAGGTCTCGGGGTCGGCTTCCAGTGCCTTAGCCTTCTCGTTGGCCACGTCGGTGTAACTCACACCCTTCGCCCCGTACACCTCGCGGGCAATCAGCTCGATCCGCTGGCGTAACGGTAGACTCAGATCGTAGAGGAATTTGAAGTCGTTGGGCTCGCTGCAGGCGCTGATGACCGCCTCGGACAGCTCGCGGGCGCCCTCGCCACCGCTCAGCCAGTGGTTGGATACCGCCGCCAGGGCCCCGTTCGCCTCGGAAATGCGGCGGATGACCGCGGTTTCCGCCTTGGTGTCCGTGTAGAAGCTGTTGATGCAGACCACCGGACGCACGCCGCTGCGGCGGACGGTGTTGATGTGGGCCAGTAGGTTTTCGCAGCCCTTCTCCACCAGCCCGATGTCCTCGCGGGTGTAGGCTTCGGCGAGCGGTAGACCCGGCTTCACCGCCGGCCCGCCACCGTGCATCTTCAGGGCCCGGACGGTAGCCACGATGACCACCGCACTCGGCTTCAGGCCCGAGAAGCGGCACTTCAGGTTCCAGAACTTCTCGAAGCCGATGTCGGCCCCGAAGCCGCTCTCGGTCACATGGTACTCACCGAGGCGCAGCCCCAGCTCGTCCGCAATGATGGAGCTCTGACCAATAGCAATGTTGGCAAAGGGGCCCGCGTGAACGAAGATGGGCTGACCCTCGATGCTCTGCAGCAGATTGGGGTTGATCGCGTCCACCATCCACGCGGTCATGGCGCCGTCGACCTCGAGATCGGCCGTGGTGACCGGACGCCCAGAACGACTATGCGCCACCACGATCTTGCCCATGCGCAGACGCAGATCCGCCAGATCTTTCGAGACGGCCAGGATGGCCATGACTTCGCTCGAGACACTGATCTGGAACCCCGAGGGCATCGGCACACCATCCATCTTGCCACCGTTGCCGATGGTGATGTTGCGTAACGATTGCGCACAGAAGTCAATGGCCCACTTGAAATCAATGCGCGCCGGGTCGATGTCCAGACGCCGCAGGCTGCGCTTCGCAAGCTCGCTGTCATCGTAGTTCTGCTCATGCTGTATGCGGGCCATGAGCGCCACCATCGCCAGGTTGTGCGCGTTGGTGATCGAGTCGATGTCGCCGGTCAAGCGGATCGACAACGGCGTCAGCGGGATGCACTGGGCCAGCCCGCCGCCCGCCGCCGAACCCTTGACATTGAAGGTCGGACCGCCACTGGGCTGACGAATGGCCCCCGTGACGCGCTTGCCGAGGTACCCCAGCCCCTGCACCAGCCCCAGGGTGGTCGTGGTCTTCCCTTCACCCAGCGGAGTGGGGGTGATCGCGGTGACGTCAACGTACTTCCCCAAGGGAGCGTGCTGCAGGCGGCCAAGGACGCGCAAGGCGTCGATCTTGGCGACCTTGCGCCCCATGGGAATGAGGTCGTCGCTCTCCAACCCCATTTCCGCGCCCAACTGCGCCAGGGGTTTCATGTCCGTCTCACAGGCTGCAGCGATCTGCCAGTCCTTGAGTTTGGTGGGATCCAGCTTGGTTCTTGCCATTGATAGGGCCCTAACCCGATTGCGATTTGATCCACTATTGCCGCGACCACTTTGAGTGCCACCGGAACCGCCCGGTTCCCGCGCCGCCACAGCCCAGTCACTACCGATAGCCGATTACACCCACCCGGTACCACATTGTGGCGTTTGCATTTACTAATACATCTACCACATTGTGGTTGTCAAGCGCGCCTCTAAAAAATGGCAGGAGGGGGAAGGTCGAGAGGGGATGCGCCCCCCCGGGGTGGCGGGGGGGGGTAGGAGTGTCGCCAGGGCGACAACTTACCTGGCGGTTCGGTGTCGGATGAGCAACCTAAGAGCAACAGCCTGGATGATGATATGAGCAATGGCGACCCTCTGGAAAATGGCGCAGACATCCCCCGCTCCGAGTCATTCCGCCGTATCCGGAAACAGTTTGGGGTGACGCAGGCACAACTTGCGACGGCGATGGGGACCTCGACCAAGGCGATTCAGAGTTACGAGCAGGGCTGGCGCAACGTCCCCACCCGCGTGCTGGTTCAGTTGCTGGTGCTTCTGGCCATCCACCGGCGGCGCGAGGTGGACAAGGTGCCGTGCTGGGAGATCCGGCACTGCTCCCTCGAAAAGCGGGAGACGTGCGCCAGTTACACGATCGGAGATGGGCAGTTGTGCTGGTTCGTCACCGCCGGCGGCGGTGGGTGCGATGCGGCGGCGGCCGCCACCGGCCAGGAGGATCCCTTACTGCCTTGCATGGGGTGCGAGGTCATCCATCGTCTGCTGCGTACGGTAAGCACCCCCGAACCGGCGCTCCCGAAAGGACAGGACGGCGCTGGCGACAACGGTGCCGCAGGGGGCGGGAACACGGCAGGCAAGAAGCCACTCTGAGGGAGTGTCGGGGGCACACGGCGGCACGACACCGCAGGTCGACACGCGGCGGCACAACCTCATCTGGAGTTGGCTATGTCTACCAAGAAATGCCCGGGCAGCCTGGGATTCGCGGAACCGCGGCCGGCGGATATTGCCTGCCCCACCTGCGGGACCGTGGCGGAGATCTGGAGCGACGAAGCCACGGCCAGATGCGCCTCCTGTGGTAAGCTCGTGATCCGCACCGATACGCAGTCCTGCCTCGACTGGTGTCGCTATGCCAAGGAGTGCCTGGGGGAACAAGGCTACCGGGACTACGGCGCGATGAAAGCCGCCCTCCGGCAAGCCGCGCTGTTTAGCGCCGTCGAAGCGCGCTTAGGCGAGGACAGCCCGGCGCTGGCGTTCAGCCGCACCGTGGCGCGTTTCACCGAGCAACTCTGTTCCCAGGAGATACTGGCGGATCCCATGGTGGCCGTGGCGGCGGCCGTACTCCTGTGTCTGGCCAAGCCAGAGCCCGGGGATGATGACCGCCGCGACGAGGGGAAGCGCCCGGCGGCGGACTTGGCGGCGGTGGCCGCGATCCTCAAGGAACTACACTACGCAGACCCCGCCAGGACGGCGGTGGAGGCCATTCTTCGGGCGCTGCCGCAGCCCGCCGCCGGAGCGACGCCCCCCGCCGGAGTAGACTATGGTCTGGTGCATGATGCGGTGCTCTTGGCCACCCTGGAACACCAGCCCGCTGCCGGTCGGCAGGTAGCGCCAGAACGTCTGCTTTCGGAGTGCCTTACGGACCACGGCAGAGCGCTGGTCAGAGAAATGCGTCGCGCTCTGTCACGGCAAGCCAGCGGGGGATGATCGGCTATGGCTAAGAAGGGCGTTGAAGAGGCCCAGGAGCAAGCCTGGGAGTTGCTTGCGGGTCGCGACCCAAAGTCGGTGTGCGAACGGGCGGCGGTGGCCTACGCTGAAGAGTCAGCCCGCTATACCGTTACGAGCTTTGGCCAGGACGTGCAGGTCGACCTGGCCAGCCGCACGCTCTCCTGCGAGTCGCCCCTGGGAAGCCTGATGCTGGGACGACTCGGTTATTTCTCCCGCATCGGCATCCTGCACTATCTGCTGCATGCCCAGAGTCTGCCCGCCTCCGGCCAGTGGGTGGCGCCGGGTGACCTGGCCTCCGGACAGCTCTACTTCCGCGGCTCGCACATCCTGCCGACCGAGCCACTGGCCAAGGCCTACGGCGACGCACTGGAACGCTTCCGCGCCCGCGGCAAGGCGCTGGGCGGACATGCACTCGACTACGGCGACGCCGCGGTGCGGCTGCTGCCTCTGCCGCGCCTGCCGGTGGCGCTGGTCCTATGGCGGGGAGATGATGAGTTCCCGGCCCGCGCCAGCCTCCTCTTCGATGCCACCTGCGAAGGGCACGTCGCGGCGGACATCCTCTGGTCGACAGCCATGCTTTCGGTGCTCATGTTCTTGAGCTAATGGCCCTGGCCAATCCTCTGCAAGAGCCGCGCGCTAGGCACGCCGGAGTCGGCGGTCCGCACCGGCTCTGCCGGGGCTTATATGAGACTTGCCGCAACCTCGTATGACACCAGGCGCTTCCCATTCCGCCCTTCGTCCGCCGCGGCGGACGA
>CAIZKT010000096.1:0-4864 GCA_903933565.1 uncultured Victivallales bacterium
AGGCGCCTCTCCAGAAGACCGATGGAGATGCGGTGGGCCTCCACCGCTGGCGCCTGAGGTGTGTCGCTGTGGAGGAGGTCTTCATGCCTGAAGTCAGCGCCAAGGAGAGCGCGCCTCTTCTTTGGTTCAAGCCCCAGGTGATGATGCGTCGCCTCTGCGTGGCGCTCTTACCGGCGCTCTTGGGCGGCATCTACTTCTTCGGCTGGCGCGCGGCGGCATTGTGCGTCTGGACGATGCTGTGGACCTGCGGTTGTGAGTGGTTCCTGGCGCGTCGCCGCGGCGATCCGCTGACGGAGTCGGCGCTGGTGACTGGCCTGTTGCTGGGCCTGTCGTTACCGCCCACGCTGCCTTTCTGGATGGCGGCCGTAGGCGCGGTGATCGCCATGTCCTTCGGCAAGGAGTTCTTCGGCGGTTTTGGCCGGAACGTGTTCAACCCTGCCATCGTGGGGCGCACCTTCATCTACGTGTGTTTCCCGGTGGCCATGACCCGTGGCTTCGTGCCGGCTTACAGCGTGGGTGCTGGCGGGTTGGGGCATTGGGGGCCGTTGCTCAGGTTGGGTGGTACGGACGCGGTCAGCGCCGCGACCCCCATGTGGGCTCTGCGTGATTTCGGCTGGACCACGCCGGTGAAGGACCTGTTCCTCGGCACTATCGGCGGGGTTTTCCCGGTTGCCGGGGGCGGGCAGCGGGTCTTGGCGGCGGGTTCGATCGGCGAGGTATCGGCGCTGCTGCTGCTGATCGGCGCGGTGTACCTGTTGGCAACCGGGACGGCGCAGTGGCGCCTGATGCTCAGCAGTCTGGCCGGGGCGGTGCTGGCGGTGCTCGTCCTGCGCTACGGATTCGGCGTCCTGGCCGTACCGCCGCCGGCCTGGTCGCTCTGCAGCGGCGCCCTGCTCTACGCCTGCATCTTCATGGTGACCGATCCGGTCAGCGCGCCGAAAGACAAGACGGCGCAGCTCATCTACGGGGCGCTGATTGGGGCACTGATCATCTTCATGCGCTGGAAGTCCGTGTTCGCCGGGGGGGTTGGCTTTGCCATTCTGCTCGGCAATACCGTAGGTCCTACCCTCGAGCTGGTCATCAAGGGCCGAGCCGAGAAGAGGAAGGCGCAGGGCAGGGGTTCTGCGACGGCGGCGGCGGGGGCCGTGCCATGAGCTCCAAGCCCTGGTTCATTGTCACCTTCATGGTCGGCATCGCGCTGGTATTCGGCTCCGGCGTTACCGGCATTTATCTGGGTTCGGCCGATCTGTTGCAGCGCAATACCGAGTTTCTGCGGCAGCGCGCCCTGGTTTCCGTGTTTGACTTCGGCGATCCCAGCCGGCTGGGTAAGAACGCGGTGGCGGCGTTGGTCACCGGCCAGGTGGTCTGTGACGAGCGCTGTACCGATCCTCAGAGCGGCGCCAGTTTCGACCTCATCAAGGCCTATACCGCGCTTGACCGGAAAGAGCTAAAGGCCTATGGTTTCCGCTTCCGTGGCCTGGGTTTCTGGGGGCCGGTCGAGGGGATTCTGGCGATCCGCCCGGATCTTTCCCGCACGGTCGGGATTGTGATCCTGGAGCAGTCCGAGACGCCAGGGTTGGGCGGGCGCATCGCGGAGCCTGTGTTCACCGAGCAGTTCCGGCGGGGCCTGACCGTGTCCCCGAACCCCCGGGGGCCGTATCTACGCCTAGGCAGCGCGGGGACGCCCGATCCGGAGGGACGCCAGGTGGATGCGGTGACCGGGGCGACCCAGACCTCCATGGCCATGGAACGGGTGCTGAACCAGCAGCTCGGCATCTTCCAGCGCGCCATGAGCGCACGCCTGAGCCCCCCAACAAGGAGCCTGTGAACAGCCATGGGACTCCGTGATTCCGTTGGCGGCAGAGCGTTCATCGTCAACCTGTGGCAGGACAACCCGGTGTTCCGCCAGGTCATCGGCATCTGCTCGACCCTGGCGGTGACGAATCTGGTGCAGAACACGGTGTTGATGTGCGGGGCGCTGGCCTTTGCCACAGCCCTCTCCGGGTGCACCATCGCGCTGCTGCGCAACTATACCCCCAGGCAGGTCCGCATGATGGTGCAGGTGCTCGTCATCGCGGCCTATGTCATCGTGGCTGGATTCGCCATGAAAGCCTGGTTTCCGGAAGTCCATAAGCTCATCGGGCCCTACGTGGGCCTGATTATCACCAACTGCATTCTGATGGGACGCTGCGAGGCTTTTGCGGCGAAGAATGCGCCCTGGCCGTCGTTCCTTGACGGGCTGGGAGCTGGGATCGGCTACAGCCTCATCCTGATCCCCATCTCGGTTGTCCGCGAGGTGATGGGCTTCGGCACCCTGTGCGGTTATGCGCTTCCAGCCCGCGATCTATGGTGGCACCCATGGACCATTATGATCATGCCCCCGGGCGCCTTCTTCATGCTGGCGCTGGTGGTCTGGTTCTGCAGCGAGAGGGTGAGGCGGCAGGGGGGGAAGCCCGCATGACACCGGTCTCGCCAGATGCGCTTGCGCCCGCCGGTCAGGGGCTGTTCGCTCAGCTTTTGGTCATTCTTCTGGCCGCCGCCATTACGGACAACATTCTGCTGACGCGGTTTCTGGGGATGTGCTCGTTCATCGCCATCTCGCGGCAGATGAAGACCAGCATCGGCCTGGGGGTGGCGGTGGCCGTCACGACGACCTGCACCGCCGCCCTGAACTACCTGGTCCACGCTTATCTGACCGTCCCGTTGAAGATCGACTTTCTGGAGTACATCATCTTCATCGTGGTCATCGCCGGCTTCGTCCAGTTGGTGGAGATGATCATCCAGCGCTTCTCCCCGCCGCTCTACTTCGCCTTGGGCATCTTCCTGCCGCTGATCACGGTCAACTGCGCGATTCTGGGGGTCTCGCTGTTCATGCTGGCCAAGGAGGGCTACGGTTTTCTGCAATGCGTGGTCTTCGGCCTGGGCAGCGGCCTGGGCTGGTTGCTGGCGATCATCCTGATGGCCGGCATTCGTAGCCTGGTCAAGGAAGACAAGATCCCCGAGGGTCTGCGCGGCACGGGAATCACGTTGATCATCAGCGGCATCATCGCGCTGGCGTTTGTCGGCTTCAGCGGCATGATCAAGTTTTAAGGTTCTCCAGGTCATGATGTTCCTGACGGCAGTGGGCACTCTGTGCGCGGTCTGCGGGGTCCTGGCCCTGGTGCTGGTGATCGCGGACCATTACCTGAATAACTACGGCGCCTGCCGCATCACCATCAACGGTGAGCGGGAGCTGGAAGTCCCCGGCGGCAGCAGTCTGCTGAGGCTGCTGGGTTCTCGGCGGATCTTCATTCCGTCGGCCTGTGGCGGCAGCGGCAGTTGCGGTCTGTGCAAGATCAAGGTTACGTCCGGCGGGGGCGCGGTGCTGGCGACAGAGGAGCCCCATCTCAGCCCCGCGGAGATCGCCGCCGGGATTCGTCTCTGCTGCCAGCTCAAAGTTCGTAAAGACCTGGCCGTCGAGATTCCCACGGCGCTCTTCGCCATTCGCGAGTACCGGGCCGTTGTCTGCGCGGTGACCCCGCTGACGCATGACATCCGACTGCTGCGTTTCGAACTCATCGATCCCGAGACGATCCCTTTCGTGCCCGGTGCCTACGTGCAACTGCAAACCCCGGTCTACGAGGGCAGCCCAGCCTCCGTGTACCGTGCCTATTCGCTGGCCGGGGATCCCCGCGACCAGCGGCACCTCGAGTTGATCATTCGGCGTGTTCCCAAGGGCATCTGCACCACCTGGGTGTTTGATCTCCTGAAGGTGGGGGACATGGTGACCTTCAACGGCCCGCATGGCGAGTTCCGCCTCATGGATACGCCCGCGGAGATGATCTTCATCGCCGGTGGCAGTGGCATGGCGCCGTTTCGCAGCATCCTCATGGAGATGCGTCATACCCGCAATCCGCGCCGGACCCGTTACTTCTTTGGCGCGGTGACCCGCCGCGACCTGTTCTATCTCGAGGAGATGCAGGAGTTCGAGCGCGAGCTGCCGGACTTCCGCTTCATTCCTGCCCTAAGCAAACCTGCGCCGGACGATGCCTGGACGGGGGAACTCGGTCTGATCACCGACGTGGTCGGTCGGCACGCGGCCGACGGCGCGGACCAGGAGGCCTACCTCTGCGGCTCGCCCGGCATGATCGACGCCTGCATCAAGGTTCTGACCGGCAAAGGGATGACGGCGGACAAGGTACACTTCGACAAGTTCGCCTGAACCAACCCGGGAGTGGCACGATGAAGCGGAATCCAGCCCTCGCCAGCCTGCTTCAGCGCCTGGCGCCTGGCCGTCTCTCAGGCCCTGGCTTCCTGGGGCAGGACCCTCGTCCCCTCGAGGAGATCGTGGCGACCGACCTGGCGCGGCTGGAGACGGCCGACGTGAGTGCCGTGCAGATCGCCGACCTGCTGGATGAGCTGCACCGCCTGGCGGATGCCGGCCTCGAGGCCCCGTGTGAGGGCTTCGACGGCCGGGCCACGGTGCAGATCGTCGAGACCATGGGCCGCATCTCCTGCCCCTTTGCGTGCGGCTTCCGCGCCCACAAGGCGGTGGTGCAGGTCCGGGCCGGCACGGTGGAGCTACGATTCACGCCGCTGCAGGCGCATCTGATCCGCGAACACGGGTTCTTCCAAGGCCTCGGCAGCGACTTTCGCCTGGAACCGCGCGACCTTGTGGCGCTCTACGTTGCCTGCACGAACTGAGGCTGCGGTGGCACCAGGTCACCGCAGCCTCAGCCTCGTGCCGGGTTCTTCTTGGCGGCCTGTGCAATCAGTGAGTCCGTCTGATGCGCTGAAGGCGCGCTGCCATACCCGCCCAGGGCAACGCCCTGGGCGCCCGAAACGCCCCTTTGGGGCTGAATACCACGGCCCATCCTTAATGCAC
>CAIZKT010000097.1:0-2463 GCA_903933565.1 uncultured Victivallales bacterium
AGTTCACCCTGGACGAGTCCTGCGGCAAGTGCACGCCGTGCCGCATCGGCAACAAGCGTCTGCATGAGATGCTGAATGTGATCTGCCAGGGCAAGGGGACGCCGGAGACTCTGACCAAACTGCGCACGCTGTCGCACACCATCAAGGACACGGCGCTCTGCGGCCTGGGCCAGACCTCTCCCAACCCTGTGCTCAGCACCATGATCCAGTTCCCGGAGGAGTACAAGGCGCACGTCGAGGACAAGCGCTGTCCGGCTGGCGTCTGCTCGCGCTTGATTACCTACACGATCACCGACAAGTGCGTGGGGTGCACGCTCTGCGCCCGCAACTGCCCGGTCGGCTGCATCTCCGGCGAGCGCAAGCAGCAGCATGAGATCGACCAGGAGAAGTGCATCAAGTGCGGGGTCTGCTTCGACACCTGCAAGTTCCACGCCATCGACAAGCGCTGAGGCGGTCGGGCGGGATGCGTATCAACGAGAACAGGGTTCAACCCATTGAGGCGTAGACGATGGTTTCTCTCACGATCAACGGCCTGTCGGTGACCATCGAGGACAATGCCACGATCCTCCAGGCGGCCAGGAAACTCGGCATCAAGATTCCCACGCTCTGTCACTTCGAGCTGGACTGCTTCGCGGTGGAACATCGGCTGGGGTCGTGCCGCGTCTGCGTGGTGGAGGTGGATGGGCGGCGAAATCTGGCGCCGGCCTGTTGCACGCCCGTGACCGCCGGCATGGTGGTCAAGACCAACAGCATTCGCGCCACGAACGCGCGCCGGACGGTCCTCGATCTGATCCTTTCGGACCACCCCAAGGACTGTCTGATCTGCCCCATCAACGGCAGTTGCGAGTTGCAGGCCCTGGCGGCCGATCTGAAGCTGACCAAGATCACCTACGAGGGCGAGATGGCGCGCTATCCCATCGACGTGTCCAGCAACAGCATTGTGCGCAACCTGGACAAGTGCATCATGTGTCGGCGCTGTGAGACGGCCTGCAACGACATGCAGACCGTCGGCATTCTCTCGGGGGTGGGCCGGGGTTTCGAGGTCGTCGTCGCTCCGACCCTCGAGAAGCCGCTTTCGGAGACCAAGTGCGTGTTCTGCGGCCAGTGCGTTCAGGCCTGTCCGGTCGGCGCCCTGACCACCTGCATCGGCGTGGACGACGTCTGGAAAGTCCTCAACGACCCGAGCAAGACGGTCATCGTCCAGACTGCGCCGGCCGTACGCGTGGCGCTGGGTGAGGCGTTTGGCATGGAGCCGGGCACCATCAGCACCGGAAAGATGGTGGCAGCCCTGCGTCGGCTTGGGTTCAATGCGGTGTTCGACACCAACTTTGCCGCCGACCTGACCATCATGGAAGAGACCACCGAGTTCATCAAGCGGGTAAAGGCCAACGAAAACCTACCCATCCTGACGAGCTGCTGTCCGGCCTGGGTGAAGTTCTTCGAGCACCAGTTTCCGGACTTGATCTACATGCCGTCCACCGCCAAGAGCCCGCAACAGATGTTCGGGGCCATCGCCAAGACCTACTACGCCCAGAAGATCGGGGTGGACCCGAAGGACTTGGTGGTGGTGTCGGTCATGCCCTGCCTGTGCAAGAAGTACGAGGCGAACCGTGAGGAGTTCGGTCGCGATGGCTACCGCGATGTCGACATTGTGCTGAGCACCCGCGAGCTGGGCTACATGCTGCACGAGGCTGGCATCCTCTTCGACCAGCTTGAAGAGGGCCAGTTCGACAACCCGCTCGGGGAGTCCACCGGCGCGGCTATCATCTTCGGGGCCAGCGGCGGCGTGCTCGAGGCGGCGCTGCGCACGGCGGCCGACTGGCTGACCGGTGAAGACCTAAAGAAGATCGACTTCACGGCGGTGCGCGGCATGCAGGGCATCAAGGAAGCCACGGTCAAGATTGGCGATCTGGAGGTGCGGGCCGCGGTCTCCAGCGGCCTGGGCAACGCGCGGCGCTTGCTGGAGTCGATCCGCGCCGGCCAGTCCTCCTATCACATCATCGAGATCATGGCTTGCCCGGGAGGCTGCATCAACGGTGGCGGCCAGCCGTTCATCGGCGGTGACACCAGGATTGTCGAGAAGCGCATGGCGGCGATCTACGCGGCGGATCGTGGCCTGCCCTTGCGCAAGTCGCACCTGAACCCGTCCATCCAGAAGCTCTACAAGGACTTCCTCGGTGAGCCTGGCAGTCATCTCGCCCATGAGCTGCTGCACACCTCGTACACCCAGCGCGAGAACAACTGAGCCGAGGTTGCCGTCCCTGTAGTCTCCGCCCTGGGCGACGACCGGGCCGGGTTCCTGGTCGGGGCGGTAGGCGCCTTGGAGTCGGCGGTCCGCACCGGCTTTGCCGGGGCTTCCGCCGTATCTGGGGTCTCACTGGCGGATACCGCGAACCTGCCCGGAACGGGCTTGGCATCGCGGGCTCCAGAGCCAGTGGGGATACCGTCGGCACGGCGGATACC
>CAIZKT010000098.1:0-7536 GCA_903933565.1 uncultured Victivallales bacterium
CCCTCCAGGCGATCCGGCGCGTCCCGGCCGGATCGGAATATGAACCGCGTCGGCAAGTCTCATTCCGGTATGCCCGGCCGCAGCCGGGGGCTCGGCTGAACCCTGAACCCTGAACCCTGAACCCTGAACCCTGAACCCTGAACCCTGAACCCTGCACCCTGCACCCTGCACCCTGAACCCTGAGTAGTCACCACCGCTTCTGAGACGGAATTCACCTTTTTCCGGCGCTCGCCCTTGGGTTTCGCTGCTTGGGCGGATATAGAAATGACAACGCGCGCGGGGACGGTGAAGGAATCGGGTCGGCAGCGGTACGGAGGAGGGTCTCGATCAAGCTGGGACAGGACGCCCATGGTCCTGTCTTCGCCCGCTCCGGGCTCAGGCCCCGGCGTTGCTTGACTCCTCTCCGCACCCCTCGGCCTTGCGGCGCGAATCGCCCTGGGAGATGACCATGGGCCGGACTCGGAAGCACCCTGGGAACTGCCGGTTGACCGCTCCGCGTGGGGCACAGGCATACGGCCTGCCGCGCCTGCTCGCCCTGGCGCTGGGAATCGGGTTGCTGGGCCTCGCCGGGCCCAGTCGCGCCGCCACCAATCGCTACGTCGACGGCCTGGCCGGCAACGACGCCCTCGACGGCCTGGCTGCCACCGTCGCCGATGGCCATGGCCCCAAAGCCACCATCCAGGCCGCTATCAACGCCGCGGCCCCCGGCGATACCGTCGTCGTCCACCCCGGCGCCTACCCCGAGACCGTCCGCTTCACCACCGCTGACCTCATTCTCACCAGCCTCGATCCGGCCGACCCCGCCACCGTCGCGGCGACCCTCATCAGCGGCGCCCCGGCCGAGCCGGGAGCGCGCCCTGGTGTTGTCTTCGCCAGCGGCGCCGGCTCGGGCGCCGTCCTCAGCGGCTTCACCGTCAGCACCGGCTCAGGTCGCGGCATCCACTGCACCGACGGCGCCACGCCCACCCTCGCCCACTGCATCCTCCGCGACAATCACGGCGACCTGGATCGCCCCGGCGGCGCCATCCTCTGCGTCGACAGTGCCCCCCTCATCCGCAACACCCTGATCTGCGGGAACACCTCGTCATCGGGACCCGGTGGCCTCGAGTTGCTGCGCTCCTCCCCGCAGTTGCTCAATTGCACCCTCGCCGACAACTCCGGCGCGGGTGCGGCCGAGCCCGCCGGTGGTGGCTTGCTCTGCCGCGACAGCAACCCCGTCCTGCGCAACTGCATCCTCTGGGGCAACCGCGATGCCACCTGGCCGGACTGCCCCCAAATCGTCAGCCTTGGCGCCAGCGCTCCCACCGTCGCCTATAGCTGCGTTCAGGGCGGCCTGGCCGCTGGCGCGCCGGGAGCTTCCTGGGGCGCGGGCAACCTCGAGGCGGACCCTCTCTTTGCGGAGCCCGCCACCGGCAACTACCGACTGCGCAGCACCGGCGGCCGCTGGGATGGCACCCAGTGGGCCGTGGACGCGGTCAGCAGCCCCGCCCTTGACGCCGGCGACCCGGCCGACGACGGGGCTGCGGAGTCCGCGCCCAATGGCGCCCGTATCAACCTCGGCTTCGATGGCAACACCCCATTCGCCAGCCGCTCGCCCGTCGCGCCGCCCGCGTTTGTGCTCGCTCCCACCGCGATCGCGCTTCCCGAAGGCGGCACCGCCTCCTTCACCGTCTCGCTTAGCCGCGCCCCCGCCGCGCCCCTGGCCGTCACCGTCCGCCTTGAGCCTCCTGGCACGGGCCTCGCCCTGGTCTCCGGCCAGGCCTTCAGCCTCGACCCCAGCAACTGGGTCGCGGGGGTCGCGGTGGCGCTCAGTGCGCCCGAAGATGATGCGGACACCGCCGACGCCGAGGCCGTGCTCTGGATCGAGGCCGTCGGCCTGGCCCCGGCGTCTCTCCGGGTCACCGCGGTCGACGATGATGTCGCCCTGAGCCTCAGCGGCGGCGCCCCCGCGGGTACGACCTTCCACGAGCGGGGCACCGAGGTGCCACTCACCGCCCAACCCCCTGAGCACTGGCACTTTGTGCGTTGGCAGGGCGACACCGCCGGCCTCGCCGACCCCCTGGCCGCCGCCACGTCCATCCATCTCGAGGCGCCCGCTTCGGTGAACGCTGAATTCGCCATCGACCGCCATAGCCTGGCCATCCGCAGCGACTACGGCGCGCCGCAGGGGGCAGGGGAGTACGACTACGGCGCCCTCGCCGTGTGGTCGGTGTCCTCACCCGTCGCCTGGGCCCCCGGCGAACGGCGGGTCGCAGACTGCGCGGGCGCTGCCATCACCATGGACGCGGACCGGGTCATCACCGTCGCCTGGCAGACTGAGTTTCTGCTGACCGCCTCGGCCACTGGCCCCGGCCGCGTCGAGCCCGCCGCCGACTGGTTTGCCGCCGACGCCCCGGTACGCCTCACCGCCATCCCGGAGCGCGGTTGCCACTTCCGCGGCTGGGCGGGTGATCTGCCCCACGAACGCGCCCTCGACAATCCCCTCACTCTCGCCCTCGACCAGCCGCGGACTCTCCAGGCCAGCTTCGCCCGCAATCCGGTCAGCAACTGGGCCGCGGTCACGGTGAACCAACCCCGCCGCCCCGGCGCCGACTACGGCTGGCTTGAGGTGTTCTTGGATCCCGCCGGGGGCTGGCAATCGGACCTGTCGATCATGGTGCCCCCCGAGGCTCCCACCATGCCCCTTGCCTACTACCGCGCTTGGCCCCTCGAGGCGCCGGAACGAACCGTCGGCGGCGACTTCGTTGGCGATACCCCCGGCTGGCTGCCGCGAGACTGGCTGCGCTGTCCGCAGTGGCCCACCGAGCGCTGTCTGGTGACCCGCGTTCCCCCGCTGTTTCCTGGCCATACGAGATCCCTGCGCTTACTGGGCTGCGCCGCCGGCCCCCAAGGCATCGTGGCCCCCCATTCTGCCCTGTACGCCGATGTCGTCGTCCAGTTCGCGCTCTACCTGCCAGACTCCCTGCCTCCCGAGATCACCCTCGCCGAATTCTGGCATAACGGCGTCGGCGTCGCTCTGCGGACGGATGCCGCCGCGACCGCCAGAATCGAACTCGGGAATCCCGACACCCTGCGCAGCGCTGCCCTGAATCAGCCCCTGATACCGGGCGCCTGGAACGTCATCACCCTCTTCCAATGGTCCCAATCCGATGCCGATGGCGACGGCATGGATGACGGCTGGGAGAAGCGGACCTTCCTCGGCAGAGCTCAGACGGGCTCAGACGACGCCGATGGCGATGGGCTCAGTAACCTGGCCGAGTATCGCCTCGGCACCGATGCGATGGCTCCCGACAGCGACCTGGATGGCATGCGCGATGGCTGGGAAGTCGCGGTGGGCCTTGATCCTTTCGTCAACGATGCCGCCGCCGACCCCGACGGCGACCTCATCCCAAACCTGATCGAGGCCCGCCTCGGGACCGATCCGCACCTGGCCGATGTGCCTCGTGCCCTGTTCACCGCCTTGTCTAGTCTGGCCTCCTTCTGGCCGCTCTCGCAGTCCTTCGAAAACCCCCTCGCCGCCGACCTTCGCCTGACCCCGGCCGGGACGGCCACCTTCGCTGACGGGGCTCTGCGTCTCCAAGCCGCAGGCAGCGCCTCACGGACCGGGCTCCCTGCCGCTCAGGCCACCGCCCCCGCCCGCACCCTCGCCCTGTGGTTCCAGTCCGCGGGCCGCGGCGTCCTCCTCTCCACCGCCACCGCGGCGGGCCAGCCCGCGGCCACGCTCCAGCTCGACGCCCTCGGCCGGCTCGCCGCTGCGGTCGCCGGCACCGGTCCAGACGGCGCTGCCGCCGTCTGGAGCCTGGAGGTCGACACGCTTGCCAATGGCTGGCATCAGCTTGTCCTGACCTGCCCCGACCCCGGCGCTCCGGTCCTCTTTCTGGACGGCGCCCAGGTGTGTACCGCGGGAGACAGCGCTGCCATCGTGCTCCTCGCCCTGGCGCCGTGGGACCAGGTGTACGTCGGTGCCGACAGCGCCGCCCGCGAGACGCCCCTGCTGTCCTATTGTGGCCTGACCTGCGGCCTGGCGTGGTTCTCCGAAGCACTTTCGGCGGCAGCCGTCCAGCAACTCTACCGGGCCGGCCGGACCCTGCCTCTCGATACGCTCCTGCCCCTCGACCTTGACGCGGATGGCCTGCCTGACGGCTGGGAGTACGGCTGCTTCGGCGATCTCGATCAGTACGCTCAGGATGACCCCGACCAGGATGGCCTCAGCAATGCCGACGAGTGCCGTCTGGGCTGCAATCCCACCGTGCCAGACACCGATGGCGATGGCCTGGTCGATGGCGCTGAAGTCTATACCCATGGCACCGACCCCACCCGCCCTGACACCGATGGCGATGGCCTCGATGATGGCCGAGAAGTCAACCAGATCGGCACCGACCCGCGCCGCGCCGACACCGATGGCGATGGCCTCCCCGACGGCTGGGAACTCGCCCACGGCCTGTCGCCACTCACCGCCAACAGCGCCACCGACGGCGCCCCCGATGCCCTCGCCGATACCGACGGCGATGGCTTCACCAACGCGACGGAGATGGCTCGCGGCACCGATCCCAACGCCCCCGATGTCGGCGGCGCCCTGGTCTCCTTTGTCACCCCCTCAACCACGGTCCGCGAAGCCAAGACGGCGCTCTCCATCGAGGTCGGCCTCTCCGAGCTGCCGCCGGGCCGCGACACGGTCACCCTGGTCGTAGCTTGCACCGGCGGCAGCGCGCGGCGCGGCACGGACTTCCAGTTCACCGACACCCCCATCACCTTCTCGGTGGGCCAGCTCTCCGCCACCGTTCACGTCGCGCTCTTGGGCGATGTTGAACCCGAGCCTGAAGAAACGATCATCCTGGCGCTCCAGACGGTCCGCGGCGCCCGCCTCGGCGCCTACCGCACCCATGTTATCCTCCTCGCTGACGCCGTCAGCCCTGCCGACGACACCGACCGCGACGGCCTGCCTGATGCCTGGGAAATGCGCTGGTTCGGCAACCTCGAACAGGGTGCGGACGGAGACCCCGATCGCGATGGCCTCACGAATCTCGAAGAGTACCGTTGCGGCAGTCGGCCCGATCGCCCCTATCGCACCGCCAACCCTGCCGAGCTGCGCCTGCGGGTGACGGGTATTGGCCGCTGATACGAGCGCCAGCCCGGCGCGGGTACGTAGTCGAGGCTTTAGCCGGTTTCGCGCCCCACCTTTAAGAGAAGATGCGTAAGGCCGCTGAAACGATGACCTCAGGGCGGAGCAACACCCACGGCGTTGGCGGGCTCCTGGCAGGCCTGATCCTGCTTGGCGTGGCTCCCTCGAGTCCCGCCGTGCAGGCGGCGGATACGGAGTACTACCGGCGCTACGACCGCGCCTGCGTCGCGGCCATGCTGGACTACGCCTGGACCCGGCTGGCGCCAGCCGTGCAGGCCCGCAGCGCCGCCGCGGGCCAGGTCTTTCCCGCTATCTCATCGGGCCGCTGGCAGTCGAGCCGCGATACGCGCTTCTACACCGGCCCGGCTGGCTGGACCACGCCAGAGAACACGCCCGGACTGCTCCTTACCGGAGTGCTCTTTCGCGATGCCGATGGCAACGGCCGCTACTCGGCCAGCGAGGTGGTCTGGCTCGATGCCGATGAGAATAAAGAGTTCGATGCGGGCGAAGCGTTGCTGGCTGGCCCGGCCGCCGCGGTCCGCGTCGGCGCCCGCGGCCGCGCCTTCCCCGACCGCCTCTATACCGCCGCCACCTGGGGCCCCGGCCTCGATGTCTGGCTGGAGACCGCCGCTGCCGATGCCGCTGACCTCAACGCCCTCCATGCCGCTCTCACCAGCCTGCTCGGCTGCTATGTCAACCCTCTCGAAGAACCCGCCTGGGACGGCGGCACCTCCTTCGCCCGCAGTTGGACCACCAGCCAGCTCCTCGCCGCCCTGAACCAACCCGCCCTGCTCGCGCCCCCCGCTGCCCTCGATGGCTCGTTCGCCGCCGCCCGCAGCCTCGAGGCCTGGCTCCGCCAAGCCGTCGCCCTGGTCGACCTGCTGCAACTCCGCCGCGCCCCGGACGCCTCCACCCGCGGCCAGAAGAAAAGCGCCTTCGCCTGCCGGGGGCCGTACTATGCGCTGCATTACGCCACTGAGGCTTTCGGCTGGTGTGGCTGGCCATGGCATGAGCCCTACCATGAGGGGACCCTCTTGCTCTGCATGGCGCCGGGGGGACCTGTCTTCGACCCTGCGGGCGCGTGGCGCGACCCGGACGTTCCGCCTTATTCATGGGAGGATGTCACCCTGTGGGCCGAGAGGCGAGAGGCTGAGGCGGCCCCCGTCTCGTTCCGGTACGTGATGGGCAATACGCGCTATTGTGGCACAAACCCGTCCTGCGAGCACGTCGACGGATATGTGGAGGCGCCTCGGTACCTTGGCGAGTACCAGGGAGTTTTGGTGTTCGATAACCAGCAACCCGACGACTCCTGGATGTCTGGGCGGGGGGCCGCAAGCGTCACCGTCGAGGACCCGCCGCGGAACGCCTTCTGGCTCACTCACTCTCTCGGTTCAGGCGAGGAAGTGCTTCCACTATGGACCATCCTCCCTTCCTCGACCTCCCTCGCCCCCCTCCTCGCCGGCGAGTGGGCCGCGGCCGAGTGGCAGACCGTCGCCCTCGGCAGCCCGGCCGAGGTCCGCGCCTACCGCTGGGAGTCGGATACTGCCGGCTACTGGGACGACGCCCATGGCAGCGCTCTCGGCCAGGAATGGCAGGAAAGCACCGCCACCCTCAGCCCCCCGGCCGGGGTCGCCGCCGAGGTCTATGTCTACATCGTCGAGAAGCAGGGCGCTCCCGACCTCTTCGCTGGCAAGGCCGCGGGGCGTTTCTGGCGCTGGTCGCGGCTGGCTCCGGGCCCCGGCGGTCCGCTCGAGATCGCCTTCGCCCCAGTCGGCTTCCCGAGCGTCCCGAACCCGGTCTACCCGGGCGGCGAATACGAAGCCACCACCCGCCAGCGCTTCACCGTGTACGGCGTGCTCGACTACCGCGGCCTGCCCAGCTTTGCGCCGCTGCCGACGCCGCCCGGAGCCAGCCTGCCGAAGAGCGTCTTCGGCACCCAGGACCTCGATACCAACCGCGATGACCTCGTGGACCCCGGGCTCGACCTCGTCTCCTTCGGCCCGGACACCGGCACCCTGGCGCTGCAGCCCGAGTGGACCCACCCGCAGGCCCTGATCCCGCTCGCCGTGGCTCTTTGGGACGAGTTGCCCGTGCATGCCTTCCTCTGCCAGGGCGCCACCGCTGGAGCGAACCTCGAGTGGCTCCACCCCGACGCCGACGAGCAGCCCTTCGCCTTCAGCCTGCACAGCCGCGCCACGATCGAAGAGCTCCGCAGCACCCCCACGGTCCACCGCAAGCTCGCCTCCGTCGTCCGCCCCCGCGGCAACACCGTAGCTTTCGAGTTCGCCTGGGATGCCGCCGTCGGCGCCTTCGCGGCGCTGGGCTTCCCCCTCGCCCCCAACCAGCGCCGCACCTACGTGCTGCGCGATCTCACCCCCACCGACGACCTGGATGCCAGCTTCGAACTCGCCTTC
>CAIZKT010000099.1:0-4013 GCA_903933565.1 uncultured Victivallales bacterium
CGGTTCTCAGACAAGCGAACCCCTACGGAACTGACCTGCGCCCCGGCTGTAGGTTGACACCTGCGCCCCCGACGGCCCGGCCGCATTGCGCCGGCTGCGGGACGCATCCATGGTATGGCACTCCCACGGGTTTCGTGGGAGGCGATCAGGCGTCAGGTGCGGGTGAGGACGGCAAGCAGCGGAGGCAGCTATGGGAACAGGGCTGGAGTTCAAGCCGGATTTTGAGCAGGCCAAGGCGCGGTGGTTGGCGTTCTGGGACAAGGAGCTGATCGACCGGCCTTGTTGTGTCATCACGGCTCCTAAAGACCCGTCGAAGCCGCTGCCGCCCGCTCCGCCGTACATGGCTGGTGCGCGCGAGGACTTCGGCCCCATCGTCCAGCAGATCGTCGAGCGCGCCGCGGCGACCTGGTGGGGCGGCGAGGCCATGCCCTGTTACACGCCCAGCTTCGGACCCGATATGTTCGGCGCCTGGCTGGGTGGCGACCTGCAGTTCGATAAGGACAACTACGGCACCAACTGGGTCGTGCCCTGTATCAAGGACTGGAGCCGGGACCTGCCTATCCGTCTGGACCCCACCAACCGCTGGTGGCGCCGAATGCTGGACTTCTGCGCCGCGCTGGCCAAGGGTTTCGACGGCAAGATGCTGGTGGCGCATCTTGATCTGCACAGCAACATGGACGCACTCTCGGCGATGCGCAGTCCGGAACTGCTGTGCATGGATATGATGGATGTCCCGGAGACTATCGAACGCGCCATGCGCGATGTCAGCGCCCTTTACCGGGTCATCTACGACGGGCTCTACCAGGCCGGCCGCATGGACCGCCACGGCACCCTGGGCTGGGTGCCAGCCTATCACCCGGAGAAGACTAACACCATCCAGTGCGACTTCGCGGCGCTGATCGGCCCTGAGCACTTCCGGCGCTTCGTCGTGCCGGCCCTGGCCGAGGAAGCGGCCTACCTCAAGCACACCGTGTACCACTACGACGGCCCCGAATGCCTGGTGCATCTGGATGCCATCTGCTCTATCCCCGGCCTGGACTGCATCCAGTGGACCACCGGCGCCCGCAACAAAGCCTTCATCGGCTGGATGGATCTGCTCAAACGCATCCAGAGCAAGGGCATCAGCCTGTGGGTCCCCTGCGATCCGCAGTCCATCAAGGTCTTCCACCGTGAACTGCAGCCTAACCTCGTCTTCTACCACTGCGGCGCCAGCAGCCCGGCCGAGGGGGAAGCCGTGCTGAAGTGGCTGGCCGACAATACCTGAGAAGCAGCGCAGATATCGGGGTCGGTATCGGTATCGGGCGCAGACTCAGCCCGCGGTGGGTTGGCGCCTTGGGTCGGCGGGCTGTTGCTGGCTGAGGCAGTGCAGAGCGCCACCCTCGATAACGAGGTCGCGGCAGTCGAGGCCGATGACCTCGCGGTCGGGAAAGCACTGGGCGAGAGTGCGTAGAGCCTCCCGGTCGTTGGCGGGCTGCCCGTAGGTAGGCACGAGGACGGCGCCGTTGAGGATGAGGAAGTTGGCGTAGGTGGCCGGCAGGACTTCCAGGCGCCAGCCTGACAGACGGATGGCATCGGGCAGCGGCAGGGGCACCAGCTCCAGGCGGCGCCCGTCAGGCAGGCGGAAGCGGGCCAGGTCAGCCCGGTTGCGCTCGAGCACGGCCTGGTTGGGGCCGTTGGGGTCGCGGCTGACCACGGTAACGACCGCCGCCGGGGCAACGAAGCGGGCCAGGGTGTCGATGTGGCCGTCCGTGTCGTCGCACTCCAGGCCGGCCCGCAACCAACCGATCGCCTCGACGCCCAGGGCGTCGCGCAGGATGATCTCGACCTCAGCTTTCGACCGCGTCGGATTGCGATTCGGGTTCAGCAGCACCGACTCCGTGGTGAGCAGAACGCCTTCACCGTTCACCTCCAGCCCGCCGCCCTCAGCCACCATGGGAATGGCAAAACGCCGTAGGCCCAGCGCCGCGGCAACGCAGGTCGGGATCGCATTGTCGAGGTCCCAGGCCGGAAACTTGCCGCCCCAGGCATTGAAGCCCCAGTCGGTGATCGCCACCTCGCCCGTACCGCGGTGCTGCACGAAGACCGGGCCATGGTCGCGACACCAGACGTCGTTGGTCGGGTGGTCAAACAGCCTGATGCGGTCCAGGCGGGCGCCGGCCCGCCCGAGCGCCTCACCGGCGCCTTCCTGTGCCGAGGTCACGCAGTTGATGCAGACCGCCTCGAAGTGGCTGATCGCCGCGGCGAACTCCGCATAGGCCCGTTCGGCCGCGGCACGACAGCCGGGCCAGGCGCCGACTTTGAGCGGCCAACTCAGCCAGATGGCTTCCTGCGGGGCCCATTCAGCGGGCATATGAAAGCCGACGGCGGCGGGGAGATCACTCATCCAGGAACCTCTTCAGGATGCCGTCGTAGCTATCAATGCGGCGGTCGCGGAAGAACGGCCAGGTGCGGCGGCGCTCTTCGACGGCCTGGCCAGCGCAGTCGGCATAGACGATCTCAGGGCTGCAGACGCTGCCCTCGGCGATGCGCTCGCCGTAGACGTCGGCGACAAACGACGTCCCCCAGAACTCGATCTGGCCTTCGTGGCCAACCCGGTTCACCGCGGCAAAGTAGCAACCGTTGGCCACGGCGTGGCCCATCTGCACATTCAGCCAGGCGGCCCGTTGGCGCGCCCCCAGCCTCGCCTTCTCCGCGCTGAGCCAGCCAATGGCGGTCGGGCAGAAGATGATCTGGGCGCCGTGCAACGCGGTCAGACGGGCAGCTTCGGGATACCACTGGTCCCAGCAGATGAGCACGCCGATGCGGCCATAGCGCGTGGACCAGGCCCTGAAGCCGAGATCGCCCGGGGTGAAGTAGTACTTCTCCTCAAAGCCGGGGTCCTGCGGAATGTGCATCTTGCGGTACTTGCCCAGGTAGGTCCCGTCGGCGTCAATGACGGCGGCGGTGTTGTGGTACACTCCTGGCGCCCGCCGCTCGAACAGCGAGACGATCAGCACCACGCCCAGTTCGCGCGCCTTACGTGCCAAACGCTCCGTGGTGGGGCCCGGAACAGGCTCCGCCAGGTCGAAGAAGGCTGGATCCTGCACCCGACAGAAGTAGGGCGTCGCAAACAACTCCTGCGTGCAGACGATGCGAGCGCCGGCCGCCGCCGCCTCCTCGAGGCGCGCTTCCGTCCAGGCCAACGCCGCCGCCACACTCGGTTCGGCTTGTCCCTGCAACAAGGCTATGCGGACTCGATCCATGCTCTGCATTCCGTGGTAACCAGCTTCACGCGGGCAACCTCCGCAAACTATAGCATAGGAAGCGCAGGCAGTGCGTAGGCACGCCGCCCGGAGTTCAGAGCTGGGACACGCCAGGCACGTAGTAGAGGCTTTAGCCGGTTTCGTGCATCCGCTCGGAGCCGCCTTGAACCCGAGATTCGTGAGGCGACATTCAGCTAGCGAGAGCCACGCCGAAGCCTATACTCTCAGCGCGGCTCCGTCGGTGGCGCCGCGGATCGACAACGGCGGCGGGTTCAAGCCAGACGAGCGATACAGGAGGCAGTCCACATGGCAGCAGCATCCGAGACCAGAGCACAGCGCATGGCGTGGTGGACGGATGCCCGCTTCGGCATGTTCGTCCACTGGGGACTCTATGCCCAGCTCGGCCGCCACGAGTGGGTCATGAACCGCGAACGTATTCCGGTGCCGGAGTACGAGAAACTCGCGGATACCTGGAAGCCCAAGCCGCGCCCGGCGCGCGAGTGGGCCAAGCTGGCCAAGGCGGCCGGCATGAAGTACATGGTCATGACCACCAAGCACCACGAGGGCTTTTGCCTCTGGGACACCCAGCAGACCAACTTCAACGCCGTGCGCCGCGGCCCCGGCCGCGACCTCGTCCGCGAATACGTCGAGGCCTGCCGCGAATTCGGCCTCAAGATCGGCTTCTACTACTCCCTCATGGACTGGCATCACCCGGATGGGGCCGATTGTGCCCACCATGAGAAAGCCCGGCGCCGCTTCATCGAATTCACC
>CAIZKT010000100.1:0-5579 GCA_903933565.1 uncultured Victivallales bacterium
AGGCGCCTCTCCAGAAGACCCGCGCTCAGGTGCTGACGGTTACATCCCGGAAGCCCATGATGCCGCGCTCGAAGAGGAATCCTGCCCCACCGCCATCGAGCACGGTCTCTTCGGCCTCGAGCACCGTCTTGCCGTCGCAGGTGCCGGTGATGTGGCTGCCGCGGCAGACCAGGCGCAGTTCGTGCAACTCGTCCCGGGCCCAGGCCGAAGGCGTCTCGGCCAGGACCGTGTCGCTGCCGTACCAGCGCCGGATGAGTTGCAGGCGGTCACGGGTCTGCACCAGAGCGACGTAGCGCTGCAAGCCCTGGTAGCGCACCAGGATCCCGGCCTGATCGGCCAGGTGGATCTTCACCCGCGCGGCGAAGGTGTAGTCGCGCCAGTCGGTGGTGCCGGTGACCAGGACGCCGCGACCCTCGTTCTTGCCGGCGTGGCGCACCGCCTCGCGGTCGTCCGAGAAGGCGCCGCGTACGATGTCGGCATCGAGGATCCAACCGGGGAAGGTGCCACGTACCAGCGTCGGGCCCTCTTTCCAGGACAGCGCCGGAGCCCCGCCGCACGTCACCCGGTCGCAGTAGAGGGTACCGCGGGCCGCCTTTGGACTGACGATCTCGAAGCCGACGTCACGGACCGGCATGCCGTCCGTCTCGGGGATGGCCAGCGTCAGCGCGGCCGTACCGCCGGGGCGCAGATCCAGTTCCGGACCCGAGATGACCTTCCCTTCGCCTTCGGCCGCGGCGAAGCGCACAAACAGCCGGGCGCGGGCCGCGCCGCTGATCTCGCCCGCCACGCATTCGGCGCGCACGGTCATGCCGGGGTAGAGTCGCGGCGTGGCCTGGATGCCGTAGCCGCCCTGCACCTCGGGCGGCAGGATGGGAGTGCTGATGCGGGCCGTACGTCCCGCTGAGGTCTGGAAGTCCAGCTTTAGGGCAAGCTCCTTGCCTCCCGGCAGCGGCGCATTCGTCACCGCCGCCGCGCCACGGGTCTCGAAACGCTGCTCCTCGGACTGGTAGCCATGCACCGCCCCCGGCAGCGCAAAGTGCTGCCAGGCGCTGTCCTTGGGCGCGGGCCGGGCGGGCCAGCCCATGATGCGGCGGCCGATGCGGGCGAGGTGCAACGCCTCGGCCAGGCAGTCGGTCACGCCCCGCGTGCCCTCGGCGGTGGGCAGGATGATGCGGTCGGCCATCGGCGTGCGGAAGTCATAGGCTTCGCAGATGCGCTCCAGGCCCACCACCAAGCCCAGCACCGAACCGACGTTGGCGGCATTGCAGTCCGTGTCCCAGCCGGCGGTGTTGATGATCGTCTGGGCCAGGTGGAAATCGTCCGGGGCGTAGCCCCAGGCCATGATCATGATGGCGTGGTTGGGGATGACGTGGCAATTGCCGCCGTAGAGCTTGTAGCCGTAGCGCTCGTTGATGCGCTCGTAGGTCCGCCGCCAGTCGCCATCCTCGCGACACCAGGCGCGCACATCGCGATGCACCTGAGCGATGAGCGAGTCTGCCGGAATCAGCCCGATGCCGGTATCGAGCAGCTTCTGCATGTCCTTCTCGACGAAGGCGGCGCTGACCATACCGGCGACCACCACGGCCGCATGCACCGCCTCGCCATCGTGCGACACCGAGGCGCTGCGCCGGGCCAGCGTCGCGGCCAGCTTCGGGTTGCCGGGGGCGACCATGCCGAAGGCGTCGATGAAGATCTGTGCTCCGATCTGCTCGGCTACCGTGTGACCATTCAGCGCGATCGAGCCCGACTGCGGCGCCCGCACCCCGTGCTTCAAGCGCAGGTAGGCCGTGTGCTCGGTCGAGTGGCCCAGGCCACCCCACCAGAGCACCGTCTTGCCCTCGATCAAATAGTTCATCCAGGTGTCGCCAAAGAACTCAACCGGGGTCTCGGCGTAGCGCCCCGAGTCCTCCAGGGCCCGCACGAAGGTGAGCGTGCCGGAGATGTCGTCGTCGGGCACCACCAGCGGCTTGCCGCAGTCCTCGTGGACATAGCGGTCCACCCGCCCCCAGCGCTTCTCCAGAGCGTCCTTCCACCAGCCCTCGAAGGGCCGACCCATGTAGACGCCGATGACCTTGCCCAGGACCCCGGCATACACCTGCTGTTCGTAGTCGCGTAGTGCTTCCATCTTCATGCTCTCCTTGCCGAACCTGCGGAGTCCGCAGCCCGGGGCTCGGATTCACGGATATCTCTAAGCCGACCGTAGGCGGCAACACTCTACCCGCGCTCTGGCTCCGCCTCAACCTGCAGCCGCACATCTTGCAGTAGATGGCGGTTCGGGGTAGATTCCGGCCATGGACTACTCGAAGATCATCACCCTGGAAGCCGGTAAGCGCAGCGGTAAGCCCTGCATCCGCGGGATGAGGATCACCGTCACCGACGTCTTGGAGTACCTGGCCTCCGGCATGACTGAGGACGCGATACTCCGGGATTTCCCGGAGTTGACGTGCGCCGATATCCGTGCCTGCCTGGCCTTTGCTGCGGAGCGCGAGCGTAGACTTGTAGTCGCATGAGACTGCTCTTCGATCAGAACCTCTCCCAGCGACTCGTTCAGCGGCTCGATTGTGCTTTCCCTAACTCCAAGCATGTCAAGGACTTCGCTCTTACCAGTGATGACGACGAACGCATCTGGCGCCTTGCATTGCCGAGGGGTTTGCCATTGTCTCCAAGGACTCTGATTTCCTGTACCGCAGCCTGGTGCGTGGCCACCCGCCGAAGGTCATCTGCATCCGTGCAGGGAACTGCAGCACAGAGCGTATCGCCGACCTCCTTGTTGCGCATGCAGAGCAGCTTGAGGCGTTCCTGGTAGATTCGGGCGAGTCGGTGCTGTTCATCTGACGGCAAGACGACGCTCGGCCCCGCCTGGAAGTTATCACCTGACCTGGAACAGCCGCACGGCCAGGTGGCGCAGGGCTGCGTTCACGGCGGCCACCGGGAATGGCGCCTTCACTGGTTCGGTTGCCCGGGGGCGAGCGCCAGCAGCGGCGTCATGCCCTTGCCCAGGCGGATGCGTGCGTCCTCGAGCACGCCCACGTCGGCCTTGCCCAGTTCCAGCGACCACTGCTGGCCAGGTTCCCAGGCTTTCACACAGAGCTTGGCCTCATGTTCGGCGAGCGTGGTCTGGGCGCTGTCCGCAACGGTGCCATCCGGACCATAGAGCGTCAACCGCACCGTCTCGGCTCCGCTGCTGCTGACCGTGATGCAGAACTTGGCGTCTTTGGCCGGCGCGGCCAGGTACAACCGTTTGGCGCCAAGAATGGTATTCACGCCGCCTTCGGCCAGGACCCCAAGCGGCGCGTTGCTGCTGAGGATGCGGCCGGCGCAGGCGCCAGCGGAGAGGCTGAGCAGGTACAGGCCATCCCTGGCGGGGGTAAAGCGGATCGCCCCGGCGTCCTTGCCGGGCACCGAGCCCGTGGCCACCGGCTGCCAGTCGGGATCCTTGACCTCCCACGTCAGCGCGGCCTCGTAGCGCCCCACCTGCAGCAACTGCACCGCAAGCTCCACCGGCATATCCTTGCGGCAGGAAACGAAGAGCAGATGCTCGCCACGCAAGGCGACCGGCTCGGCGAAGGTCACGGTCTTGCCGTCCGGCGGCGGCAGCAGCGCGTTGCCGGCCTGATTGCCGACCGGTTGCCGCAGATGCAGCATCCACTCCTCGGGGGTTTCGCGGGGTTGCTGCCAGTCGCTCAGACGCCGCTCGTCCAAGGCCCGATTAGCCCAGGCGAACCAGGTGAAGTAGGCCGGGTGATCCTCCTTGTACTTCGGGCCTTCGTAGAAGACCCAGTAGCCGTCCGTCGCGTCGCTGATCATCAGCGCATTGCGGCCGCAGAACTCGGGGTCGGCGCCCTGCACCACCGGGTCGATCCCCCCGGTGTACAGGTACGGAATGCCGGCAGCCTTGGGGATCGCTTGGCCCGCGAGCAGCGCCTTACGGTTCGCGGCCAGGGCCGCTGTCTGCGGCGCGAAACGCGAAGGCCGACCGTAGGTGTTCGCGTCGGCCAGGATCAGCGGCGCCTTCGTCGTGCCCCACTCCGGGTAGATGCCCTGGACCATGAACGGCGTCCCGGGCGCCGGGTAGACGCAGAACTGGAAGGCCGGATCAATGGCATCGACCTGCTGCCGCAAGGCCCGGCAGCGCTCGCGCCAGTGTGCCACCTGGAACTGCTCGAAAGCCTCATTCAGCCCCTGCTCCCGCAGCCAGGCGGCACGCTGGTCCAGCGGCAGCTCCGGCAGCGTGATCTGACGGGCGGCAGCGAAGCGCGCCAGAATGCCATCGTCATAGGAGAGCGAGTAGAGGTTGCCAGCGCCGCCCTTGCCATAGTTTTCGTAGTCCAGGAAGACGCCGAGCAGGGCCGGGTCGGCGGCGCTGAGGCGGGCGTAGTCAAGCACATAGCGCGTGGTCCATTCCCAGAACTCATCCGAGTTCGGGCTCCAGAGCTGCTGCTCACTGCCATTGGCCCAAACCATGCGGCGGCCCGTAGCGACGGTGCCCGCAGGAACGTCAAGTGAACCGCGCATCCAAACGAGATGGAAGATGCCAACCTGCCGACACCAGTCCGTCACCTGGCGGACGGTGTCCAGGTTGTCAAAGCCGTGCCGACCCGAGTAGACGTTGAAACCCGCCTGCGCCGTCTCGCGGATCATCCACTCCTCTGTCTTCCAGCCGCGCTCCGGCTGCATCACCTTGTCCACCAAGATGCGCAGCTTCACCTCGCGGCCAAGCTGCGCCCGAGTCACCGCCGGCGCGGCACTGACCGAGATGGCGGCAGCGGCCAGCGTGGCGGCCGCCGCCAGGCGAAAGGCGCGAGTGCTGTGCATAGAAGTCCCCCGCTTACGCTTGTTTTCAGTGTCACCGCGTATCAAGCTAACGCCCGACCGCCAGTAGGGCAACGCCGTGGAGCGAAAGGAAGCATCATGACGCCGCGCGAGATCATCCTGGCCAATATCGAGTACCGCTGCGACGAGCGCATCGGCATGAACTTCGACGGCGCTCGCCTGAACGACCTCACCGGCGCCGGCGTCCAATGCACCATCCCCACCAAGAAGTGGGTCGAGGGCGCGGTCGAGTACTCCACCGACATCTGGGGCAATACCTGGTTCCGGCTGGAGGCGCTCTCCAAGGGCGGCGAGATCTTCAAACCGGTGCTGGAAGACTGGGCCGACCTCGATCGTCTGCAGCTCCCCGACCTCGACAACCCGGCCTACTACGAGGCGGCCCGCAAGGTCGGCGCCAGCGGCACCGACAAGTTCCGCATCGGCTGGCTGCCCGGCTGGCCCTTCGCCATCTGCCGCTACATGCGCAAGATGGAGATCTACTTCGTCGACCTGGTGACCGAGCGCGAGCGCATCGACATCCTCCACGACCGGGTCACCACCCTGCTCGAAGGCGTCATCGACCGCCTTGGCGAAGCGCGCCTGGATGCGGTCATGTTCTGCGAGGATCTGGGTACGCAGGACCGCGTCCTGATCGGGCCGCGCATGTGGCTCGACATCTTCCGGCCGCTCTACGAACGCCTCACCAGCCGGGCCCACGCCCACGGCATGAAGGTCATCCAGCACTCCTGCGGCTACAACTGGGAACT
>CAIZKT010000101.1:0-5583 GCA_903933565.1 uncultured Victivallales bacterium
ATCATTGTCCAGCCCGCCCAGGATAGCAATCCGCCCTCGGCCCGGGGGCGGGCCGGGGCTACTGGCCGCAGCCTACGACCAACTGCGCGAGCGCCACAGAGCAGCGTCCCCCGTCTGAGATCAGGCGTCGGCTGGCGCATCCCTGTTCCCCTTGCTTTGCGTGGTAGTGTTGTAGGCCGCAACTCCGGTTGCGGCCCATTCCATCGCCAACGCGTCGGGCCTGGGCCTGGTCGCCAAGTCTTCGTCTCAGGTCTTATTCTTTAGGCTTGGCTGTGGCCGCATGCTCGCAACCGGCTTGGCAGCTATCCTTGGCCACGGCTGGGGCCGTCGTCGTTTTCGCCGCGTGTTGGCAGCTTTCGGCGCATGCGTCCTTGACCGGCGCTGCTACTTGCGTATGCTCGCAGCCGGCGGGGTGTTGGTTTTCGTTTTCAGCTTGCGCCTGCTTCGAGCAGCCGGTTGCGCACAGCGTCAGTGCCGCGCCGGCAAATACGAGCGCCGTGGTGCGTGCCAGGGTCATGGGGGTGGGCGTCTGCATGCTTGGTATCTCCTGTTTCATGGTTGTTGTGCTTGGTCTGTTAGGTGATTTTCGGCTGCCGTGCTGAGAGGGGGCTGGCGCGCTTGCGCCGGCGCACGATCGACGGGGATGAGCGTGGCCACGGCCTTGCGGCCGAAGAGCCAGAAGAGTGCGGGACGCACGGTGAAGTCGAGGATGGTTGAGGAGACCAGGCCGCCGATAATGACGGACGCCACGGGGTAGAGGATTTCCTTGCCGGGTGCGCTGGGGTTGAAGACGAGCGGTACCAGCGCGATGCCGGAGCACAGCGCCGTCATCAACACCGGCGTCAGGCGCTCCTGACCGGCGAGGGAGATGGTGGCAATGCTGAAGGGGCGGCGTTCGTTTTCGAGCAGGTGCAGGTAGTGGTTGATGAGCAGGATGGCATTGCGCGAGGCAATGCCGGCGAGCGCGATCAGGCCGACCATGGTTGAGATGGAGACGGCTTGGCCGGTGATTTTAATGAAGGCCACCGCGCCGATGAGCGCCATCGGGATGGACGCCAGTACCTGGCAGGCCAGGTTGAGCGACTTGAAGTGCAGGAACAGGATGAGGACCATCAGGGCGAGCGAGATGACCGAGAGGCCAAGGATGTAGCGGGAGGCCTGCTGCTGGGCCTCGAACTGGCCGGCAATCTTGAGCCGGTAGTTGGGCATGGCGTTGATCTTTTTGCGGATCGGCGCGAGTGCTTTTTCAAGATCGGCGACCACTTCGCTGAGGGGCCGGCCGGCAATGTTGTGGGTCACCGCCAGGCGGCGGGCATTGTTTTCGCGGCGGATGGAGTTGACCGAGGCGGCTTGGCGGACGGTGGCGACATCCCGGAGGTGGACCATGGCGCCGGCGGCGTTGGCGACGGTCAGATTGCCGATGTCGGTGAGGCTGTTGCGCTGTTCGGCCCGCAGGCGGATCACGACGGGGTAGTTGTTTTGGCCGTCAATCATCTCCGAGACGGCGTCATTGCCCATGGCCAGTTCGATGGTGCGGGCCAGCGCGTCCACGGTCAGCCCGTGTTGGGCGAGGCGGGCGCGGTCGGGGACCACGTCCACGAGGGGGATCAGCAGTTGCTGCTCGGTTTTCAGGTCCTTGACGCCGGGGATCGGCTTGATCGCGGCGTTGACCTCGGCGGCCAGGGCGCGCAGTTGGGCGAGGTCGGTGCCGTATATCTTGACGGCGACCTGCGACTGGGCACCGGAGAGCATGGCGCTGATCAGGTGGGCGAGCGGTTGCTCGACATCGTAGGTGACGCCGGGGAGGTTGGCATCGAGGGTAGCGCGGACGTCGCGGAGGATCGCCTCGCGGGAACGTTTGGCAGCGGGGTCGAAGGTGATGATGCAGTCGGACTGGTTGACCCCGTGGGCGTGCTCATCTTCGGCCGCGCGCCCGGTGCGACGGGAGACGGCCTTGACCCCCTTGATCTGCAGGAATAGCTCCTCGGCGCGGAAGCCGGTATCGGAGGCGACTTTGAGGCCGGTTTCCGGCGGCAGCACGACGTTGATTTGGGCAACGCCTTCGTTGAACTCGGGCAGAAACTGCTTGCCGGTGGTGGCTAGCAGCCCCAACCCGGCGACCACCAAAACGGCAAAGACGCCCAGCACCGCCTTGGCGTGGTGGGTGCTGAACAGGATGAGCCGGTCGGCGACGCGCTTGAGCCGGGTGACGACAAAGGAGTCGTGCGCGCAGTCGGTGCCGACCCGGTCGGGCAGGAGGTAGGCACACAGGGCGACCGTGACGGTCATGGCAACCAGCAGCGAGGCGGCGACGGAAACAATGTAGGCGAGACCGATCGGGATGAAGAGGCGGCCTTCCATGCCAGAGAGGAAGAAGAGCGGCAGATAGACGACGATGACCAGCAGGGTGCCGATCAGGATCGGGGCGCGGACTTCGCAGGAGGCGTCGAAGAGGATCTTGAGCGGCGCCAGCCGCTGTGCCGGCGGGCGCAACTGGTTCTGGCGCAGGCGGCGGAAGCAGTTTTCCACGTCCACTACCGCGTCGTCGACCAGTGAACCGATGCCGACGGCGAGGCCGCCGAGCGTCATGGTGTTGAAGGAGAGGCCGCAGGCCGCAAAGATGATGGCGGTGATGGCCACGGAGACCGGGATGGCCGTGAGGGTGATGAGGGTGGTACGCCAGTTCATCAGGAAAATGAAGAGGACGACGACGACCAGCAGGGCGCCGTCGCGCACGGCGGCTTCGAGGTTGGCGAGGGCACGCTCGATGAAATCGCGCTGCGAGAAGAGATCGAGGTTGATCTCGATGTCGGGGTTGATGTTGGCGCGGAGTTCGCGAATGAGGGCTTCGACCTGGCGGGAGATGGTGACGGTATCGGCGGTGGGCTGTTTCATCAGCACCAGTACGACGCCGGGCTTGCCGTTAACGCCGGCCTCGCCGGTCTTGATTTCGGAAGGGCCGAACTTGATATCGGCCACGTCCTTGAGCAGCACGGGGCGGGCAGCGACATCCTTGATGTGCGCCAGCCGCAGCTCTTCCGGCGACCTAACCGAACCCGAAAGCGTGATCATCGGTGTGTGGGAACCAATGTCAATGGTGCCGCCGGAAGCGGAGACGTTGGCGTTCCTGATGGCGGCCTCCACTTCGGGCAGCGTGACTTCACAGGCGCGGAGCTTGTCGGCGTCCACCACGACTTGGAGTTGGCGCGGGGCGGCGCCGGCAGAGATGATCTTGGAAACACCGGGCACGGACAACAGCTCGTACTTAAGCCGGGTCTGCGCAAAGAGGGAAAGCTCTTCCAATGAAGTTTTGCCGGACTTGGAGGTGAGGCCGATGAGTTGAATCTGACCCATCACGGAGGAGATCGGGGCGATCTGCACCTTGACGTCGGCAGGAATCCGTGCCTGAATCTCCGTCATCTTCTCGGCGATGATCTGGCGGCGGCGGTAGAGGTCGGAGCCCCAGCCGAATTCAATTTTGACAATCGCCATGCCCTTGCCCGCGTCGGCCTGGACGCGCTCGACCCCGGGGACGCCGTTGACGGCGCGCTCGATGGGGATGGTCACCTGCTGTTCGATTTTCTCGGTGGTAAGGTCGTGGGCTTCGGCGATCAGCACGACCGTCGGCCGGTTGAGGTCGGGGAGCACGTCAATCGGCATGCGGCTGCCAGCGTAGAAGCCGAGCAAGGTGAGGCACAGCGCCAGCACGACCACCAGCAGCTTGTTGTGGAGGGAAAAACTGATCAAAAACTTCATCATGGGAAATACTCTCCGGCTCGTAACGGCACCTTACAGCATGCCAACACTTCAATGGTTGCAGCCGGCGTGGGGGTCAACTGCACCACCCTGCCCGGAGCCCTTTTGGACCGCGAGATGCAGTTGGAAGGCGCCGGCCGTCGCGATGGTCATGCCGTGCTTGAGCGCGCCGCCGGTGGCGATAACGGTGTTGGCTTCATCCTGCCAGAGGACGGTCACCGTATTCAGCGTGTAGCTGCAGGCCTTAACAATGACGACCTTGTCTGAGCCTGCATCCACAACGGCTTCATTCGGGACGACAAACACATCCGCAAACTGCTTCACCGGCACCTGGAGCAGGTACTTCATGCCGGGCCGCAACTGCCAGTTGTGGAACGTGCGCCCGTCGGTGACGGAATCGGCGAGGAGCATGTTCGGTACGAGCAGCGAGGCGACGGCGGACTCTTCGTGACTGCCGGAAAGCTGGGCCACCCGGAGCTGGGCGAGTGCCGGGCCGCCGCCCTTGATCAGTGGGATGGCGGAAAGTTCGCTGGCGGACTGCGCCGCTTTTTCGAGCATGCCGATTTCATCGCCGATCGGCCGGCAGAGTAGCTGCATGCGGGAGGAGTCGGCGAAGATGAGGAGCTGGTCGCCAGCGTGTACCTGCGCGCCGACTTTGACGGCGATGGATTCGATGGTGCGGCCAGCGGCTAGCGCGGGCGGCTTGATCTCCACGATTGGTTCGAGCCAGCCGTCCACGGCCGCTTGGCGGGCGGCCTCAAAGGAGAGGCCCTGTAGCATCAGGGACGCCGCTTCCACCCAGCGGCGCGCCAGGACCGGCTCGGCCTTGACGCCCGCCGCGATAGCGGGGTTGAGCAGGCCGCGCGCTTGGAGTTCGCCGAGGGCGGCGGCAGACCACGGATTGGCCTGGGTTTCCGCGGGCAACGCGGCGAAGGCGGCTGCGGCGGTTTCCGGCCAATAGCCGTTGGCCTGGAGGGCAGCGACCCAGTTTTCGGTGGTGGGGGCGACCGTGCCGCCCTGCAGCAGGCGGTCGATGGCAGCGGCGGAATAGCCATACCCGGCCAGGGTTTGCTGCCGAGCCGCCACGGCTTTCTCCATGCCCTTGACTTGAGCTTCAAGCTCTAGCATGGTCTTTTTCGGTATCAGGCTGCCGGCCTCGGTCTCGAGCTGGGCGGCGCTGAGGCGGCGCAGTTCGTCCTTGGCCGTGTCATAGGCAAGCCGTTCCTTGGCGCAGGCGGCGGCGGCTTCCAGGAGCGCCTGCATGTCGGGCTGCAGGAAGTTTTTGACCAGGGTAAGCTCGGGCGGCGCAATCGGATCCCGCACCAGCCGCATGACGACGGTACCCGGTTTGGCGAACTCGCCGGGCAGCAACTGGATCGCAGCGACCCTGCCGCCCAGTGGCGCGGTTACAACCAGCTCCGAACCTGGCAGTTCGGCCACCTGCGCCAGCACCGGCATGCAGGCGGTGTAGTTGGTGGTCGTGACCTTGCCGAAAACAATGCCGTAATTATGCATGGCCTCTGGTGAGAGCGTGATGCCAGCCGCACTGTTTTTCTCCGCGCTGGTGGCCGGCAGCGGTTTGGCCACGGGTTTGGCGGCGAGATGTTTAGCGGCGGGCGTAGCGTGGCTGGCACAGTCATGTGCCGCCGCCGGTTGAGCAGCGGCGGGTTTGGCCGACGGCTTGGCATGACTGGCGCAATCGTGGGCCGCGGGCTTTTTGCCGCAGGCGGTCAACAGGAGTGTGATGGCCAGCAGGCTGGTAACGTGCATGATCATGGGAGGCTTTCCTTGTCCGTTTTGGCTGAGGGCGTAGAGGTTTTAGCGGCG
>CAIZKT010000102.1:0-9869 GCA_903933565.1 uncultured Victivallales bacterium
AGGCTTCTACGACGCCAGCCGCAGCCGAACCAACCCCAAAGAAGCTGAAGCGCTGGTTGGTGAGATCGTGACTCGCCTGTCTGACCCCTCGCAACGGGGTCGGTCGATCGGGGTCGTGACCTTCAGCATTGCGCAGCAGGGCTTGGTCGATGACCTGCTGGAGCGCGCACGCCGGGATCATCCAGAGGTCGAGCCCTACTTCACGGACAAGGTGGCGGAGCCGGTATTCGTGAAGAACCTGGAGACCGTTCAGGGCGACGAGAGGGATGTGATCCTCTTCTCCATCTGCTATGGACCGAACCGCGACGGCAAGGTGAGCATGAACTTCGGTCCGCTGAACCGCAAGGGGGGAGAGCGCCGACTCAACGTGGCGATAACTCGTGCGCGCCAGCAACTGGTGGTGTTCTCATCCCTGCGTCCTGAGAGTATCGATCTCTCGCGCACTGGCGCACTGGGAGTCGAGCACCTCAAAGCGTTCCTGGCATTTGCCGCGCGGGGGGTGTCGGCCCTGGCGTCCGCCCCCGGCAGTGCCAGACAGGAGGGGGGCTTCGAGTCGCCGTTCGAGGCGTCAGTCTGCCGCGCGCTTGTGGAGCGCGGCTGGACGCTCGATACTCAGGTCGGGTGTTCCGGGTACCGCGTGGACCTGGCCGTGCGCCATCCGGAGTATGCGGGCGCCTACCTCATGGGGATCGAGTGTGACGGGGCAACTTACCACTCGGCCAAGACGGCACGGGACCGCGACCGGTTGCGCCATGCCGTGCTCACCAGTCTGGGTTGGCGCATGACACGCGTCTGGTCCACAGACTGGTGGCTCAGCCCGGCCAAGGAGGCCGAACGATTGCACGGCGAACTGGCGCGCGCGCGCCAGGAGTTCACATTGCCGGACAGCCAGTCGAGGGTGCCAGGAGGGAACGCCCGCTTTGTCGATGCGCCCGCCGGCGGCGCGGAGCCTGCTCCGGCTCTTGTTGCGGGGCTGACGCCGCTCCCGAAGGAAGTGATTGTCGACGAGAACAACGACGGCATCCCCGACTTACCGGGGCAGCGCCTCTACCGGAGTACTCCCCGGGCACCAAAGCCCCGCAGTCCGGATGAGTTCTACGCTGCACGGAGCGACACCGCCATCGCCTCCATCATCCGGCAGGTGATGGACGTCGAGGCCCCCATCCATGCCGACTTACTGGCCCGGCGAGTGGCACTGTGCTGGGGGATGGCCCGCATATCGCCACGGGTGAGTGAGCGTGTCGCGGGTCTCATCCCGAGCGGGACGGTCAGGACTGGCGAAGCCGCTGACCGGGTCTTCCTCTGGCGTGCAGACCAGGACCCGGCCAAGCACGAGGGCTTCCGTGTGCCTGACCCGCGCGATGATTCTGCCCGAGAGGCTGAGCACATCAGTCCCCAAGAGGTTGCCAACGTCATGCACGAACTCCTGAAGGAGCACCTCAGCATTCAGAAGGACGACCTCATCCGCGCGGCCGCCGCCACCTTCGGGGTGAAACGGGTTGGCGTGCGCGTCCGGCAGTCCATGGAAGAAGGGCTTGAGCTCTATCTCCAGAAGCAGAAGACGCCAGGTGTCTGATGCCCTCCATGCACCGCCATCAGGATGACGAGATGTGGTCGAAGTGCTTCCCGGGGGGTGTGAGTGGTCGGTGTTGGCGGGACATGAAGGCCGCACGGAAAAGCTCGAAACAGATGCTGACACTCGCAGCGATGGCCGCAGTTATGACACGAACGCACATCAAGGCGTGGCTCACGCGCGCTGAATCATCGTTCGTCTATGCTGAACGTAAGGTGCTGCGGGGTAAAGAAAAGGGATGCGATGGGACCCGGGAAGAAGGGCTACGGAAACAGGGGGAAACGGCAGCCTGAATCTTGGTGCCATTTGGTGCCGTTTGGCGACCTGAAGGTGGCATTTTAGGCCGTTTTTCGGGGTTTCTTTCCTGTGCTTTGAATCAGCCAAATCCGGTACTTTCGTAGCTGAAACGGGTGGAAGAGGCAGGTTTTCAGGCACGGCAGGAGGGTGGCAATGGTGCCCTCACCGCCCACCACTCTGCCCGCACATTTTGCCTCCCGGCAGCCCCACCCCAGACCCAGCAGTACCAAGGTCAGTGACACGTACGCTGGGTGCGCCCAGAGCCGTAGCCGCCGGGTCTCGGTCACCGTCCCGCGCCTCTCCTCCACGGCCGCCGCCAGTGCCTGATGCTGGTCTGCCGCAAAGCCTCGGCCGCCGGACACTGTTGCCAGCGAGTCCAGCACTTCAGGCCGTGCCAGCTCCGTGGCGTCTTCCTGGGCTCCCGCCAGCACGTCTAGCGTCGCCAGCACGGTCGTGCCGTTCTCCAGCATGACCTCCCACCTTCCCGCCTCGGGCAAGGTTATCCGCCCGCTCAGCACCGGTGTCGAGGCGTCGCCTGACTCCAGCCGCAAGCGCACGGTTAGTCCCTGCGGATTCCGCACCGTGCAGGCCAGTGTTGCGGTCGCGGTGTCGGCGGACTCCGCCACGGGCAGGGCGTGCAGGATGATCGGCGCCCCGACCGCCGCCGGGCTCCCTTCGACCAACAGGCGCCAGGCACTGCCTTCCGCCCGCGTGGCGCGCCGGGCCACGGCCCGCACCGCCCCTCGCCAGAAGCGTGCATGCGCCTCGCCCTCAGCCGCCGCCCGCCAGCGCCAGAGGTCGTCGGAACCGATGTAGAGGACGCGACCGAGGCCCGTGCGGCTGAACACCAGCAGCGGCAAACTCAGGTTCTCCCCGCTCTCGTCCGGCAGCGTTGCCAACACCATGCCGCCGGACAGCGCCTGGCCGCAACGGCTGAAATGGTGCAACCCCGGCAGGCACTGCCAGGCCTCGGCGTCGCCTTCGGGCGCATCCCCCAGCGCCAGGATGCCACTTTCCCAGGCCTCTGCCGTCAACCGCGGTTGGAAGGCTGTGCGGGTGCGCACCTGCTCGTCGGTAGCCGCAGGGCGGACCGGCAGGATCGCCCGCAGCGGGCTCTGCGACCAGGCGGTCGGGCCGGCCCCGCTTCCCGGCAGCAGGACCAGCCCCAGCCCTGCCGCTTCGACTCCACGCGCCAGGTCTGTTGCCGCCGGTTCGGGCAACTCTTCTGCCGCGGCGCCAAAGCGCACCGCACCCAGGATCACCACGTCGTAATCCGCGAGGGCGTTCCAAGCGGGGAACTCCAGCAGCCGGTCGCGACTCGAGTCGTCCGCCGCGGCGTCCTCGCCCCGCAGATCTGGCGGCAAGGTCGCGTCGCGGTGCCGAACGCGGTCAAGAAGAAGGGTCTGGACCTGCAGGGCGGGGTCGGCCCGCAACGCCCGCAGCGCCGCGCGGAACTCCCAGCGCGGCCGGTCTTCGACCAGCAGGACCCGGCGCGGCTCGCGGTCGACCTGGACGGCTGCCGACAGCGCCTTGTCCTCCGGCGAGGCGTCGCCCGGCGGCACCGGCAGCGCCAGCGTCAGCGTGGCGCGGCCGGGTGTCCGTGGTCGCCAGCGCAGGCTCTCCCAGCGCTCACTGTGGGCCGATAGGGTCACTTGTCGCGCCGCTACTCGGGAGCCTGCCTCGCTCAGCACGAGCTCGCCCGACCACGGTTCCGGCAGGGTGTTCACGATCTTGGCGCCCACTACCAGGGTGTCACCCAGCGCGACTCGCGCTGGCACACTGAGCTCAGCCAGACGCAGGGTGGGCAGTGGCTCAGACCTGCCGAAGCATACGGAGAACACCGGGACGCCCGCCGCGGCCGCGGCGAAGGCCGCATCGCGGGGGTCTGCCCCGGCATTCCAGGCACCGTCGCTGAGCAGTACCAGCACGGCGGGTTGGCGCGCGAGTGCCGCGGTCAGGGCTGCATGAAGATCGCTGGCGCCGCCCGAACCGGGCCGCGCGCCGAAGCTGGTCTCAGCCACCGGCCCTTGCCGCTCGAGGCTCGCGCGCAGCGCCTGGGCCAGGCGGCTCGCCGCGGCGGCGCGGGTCGTACCTGCGGCATCGGCATCGGGTGCCTGCATGCTGCCTGAGCCGTCCACCAGCAGCACCGCTGAGCCGCGTCGGCTCAGCGTGGTCACGACCCTTTCGGGCCGCAACGCCAGGCCCAGCGCCAGGATCAATCCCAAGGCCTGCAGCACACGTCCCAGGCGTTCCCACACACACTCCTGTCGCGAGGCCCGGAACGCGAGCGCGGCCAGGATCGCCAGACCGGGCGCTGCCGCCAGAACCCACCAGGAGCCGGAGCCTTCCCAGGCGCTCATAGGAGTGGCCTCCCGGCGCGTGCAAGCAGCGGGTCCAGGCCCAGCAAGACCAGGGTGGCATAGAGCAGGACTGCCGAGCCTTCGCGCGAGGCCATGGTCGCCACGGCAGAGTCCTCTACCAACGTCGCCCCCACCAGGTTGCGGAGCTCGGCAACACTCACGACGGTGGTATCATCGCAGAGCGCGGGGCGCTCCAGGACCAAGGTCTTCTCGGCACCGTTGCCAGTGGGCTGGGTACGCAGGATGCCCATCTTCAGACCGGCGTTCTGATCTGCGTCGGCTGTGGCGGGCAGCACCCCGCGCCGGGCCGGATCGGGCGGCAGGAGGCCACACTCGCGGCGTTCGACCGGGTCCAGGCGGCTGGCGCCTGCCGCTAGCAGTCGCTGCAACAACGGCACCAGGACAACCCCGTCGGCCAGGTTCGACGCTTTCGGATCCAGTGAGGCCGCGCACCACACCACGGCGCCGTGCCCCGCCCCGGCCTGCACCAGCAGCGGTCGGCCGTCAGCCCACGTCGCCAGAACCGCCCCGCCGCGGAGTACGCTGGGATTGCGAGCCCAGAGATGGTCCAGCGGCAGACCCTGGCAGAGGCCATTGGCGCTCTCGACGCTACGGCCCGCCAGCGCCTCAGCGCCGGCGAGCGGGGCCGGGTCGCGGCTCACCCCCATCCAGGTCGCGGTTGCTTCGCCCCGGTCAGGCAGGATAAACACCATGCCGCCGGACTCGACCAACGTCTGCAGCGCCGCCCGGGCGCTCTCCGTCTGGGGCAAGCGCTCGAGGACCACCAGCGCGGTGTCGGCGAGGGCGTCCGCATTCATAGCCTCAGCCTCGCCCAGCCGAGCGCCGCGCCAGGGGTCAGTCGGGTCTGGCGCCAGGGCGGCGGCGGCCAGCCGTGTGCCGACCGGGTCGCGGCAGGCGATGAGCGCGCGTTGCGGCCGACGTCTGCCGATCGCGAAGTACGCCGTGTTGTCGGCCGGGTTGGCATCGTCTGGAAGGCGGATGTCCCCGAGACAGGCCGCGTCACCCGTCGCCCCGATGGGCAGTTCCTGAACCACGGCAGCGCCCGGCCAAGGTGCGATGGAGAAGGTGGATTCCTTCCCGTCGAGTCGCAGCGTCAGCCCGACCGGCTGGCCGCTGCGACCGCGGACCACGACCCGTACCCCGGCCGCGCCGGTAGCCTCATCCCGAGCACTGGCTACCACCCGCAGGGAAAGGTTTTCGCTGCGGCTCGCTGGGGGTCGGAACCAGCGCACCCGGAGGCGGTCACGCTGGCGGTCAAGACGCTGGCGGAGTCCTGGCCAGGCCGGGTGCGTGGGCTGCCAGGCTGAGCGCAGGTTGTCTGTCCCGAGCCAGATTTCGGCGCTACCCGTGGCGTCTGTGTCAAGGCGGTCGAGAGCCAGAGTGAGGCCGCGGGGCAGGTCGCTGACGAGGTCAAGGGCGCTCAGTCCTGGATAGGTAGCCAAGCGGCGCCCGTCCACCTGCAGAGTCGTCCCGCGCTCGGGGTCCACCACCAGCAGGCGCGCGGCATCGGTCAGCGGCAGGGCTCGGCGTTGCATGGTTTCGATCACAGCCTGCCGCTGGGTCTTGCCGTCAGCTCCCCGCGCCCCCAGCGCCGGGGAGCGATCCAGGCAGACAACGAGCACCTCCGCGGCGCCGCCCCCCCACCACCAAGCCCCCGGCCAAACCAGCGGTCGGGCCGCCCCCAGCGTCAGGCAGAGCAGTGCCGCAACCCGCAGCAGCGCTTGCAGAAGCCGTCGCCAGCGCCGCCAACGCCGGCTTTGCGCGGCGGCTTCGACCAGGAAGCGAGCGGCGCCCCACGCCACGATGCGGCCACGGCGCGGTCGCAGCAGCAGAGACAACAGCGGTAAGGCTACCAACGGCAGCAACCACAGGACGCCAGGATTCAGGAAGATCATGCCCGTCTTCCCTCGCTCCCGAGTTGCGGCCCACCACCCAGAAAACGCTCCAGAATGACTCTGGGCTCATTCGTCGTGCCGAGCGGCAGCACCCGAATGCCACGCGCGGCGCAACCCGCCTCGAGACGCTCCTGGTGGGCCGCCCAGCGCCGCCGGTAACCCGGGCCCACCGCCGCCACCTCGACCGTAGTCGTCGGGCCGCCCTCAAGATCCTCGAAGCGAACCGTGCCCGCGAAGTCGAGATCCTCTTCGCGTGGGTCGCGCACCAGGAACAGGCTCACGTCATGACCCCGATGTGCCAGCCATCCCAGCCGCGACACGAGGGCCTCGGGGTCGCAGAAGCCATCGCTGAAGACGAGCACCAGGCCGCGGCGATGCAGGCGGCCTGCCAGTCCGGCGATAGTCGCGGCCGGATCGGCGTCACCGGCCGGCCGCAACGCCGACAGCGCCGCCGCCATGATGCCGACGTGCCGCGCGGCCCGCCGCGGGGCGATGTCGACTGGCGGCGCCCCCCCCAGGCTCAACATCCCGACCGCGTCGCCTTGCCGCACCAGCAGCGCGGCCAGCACCGCCGCCACCTCGCAGGCGGCCTCCAGCTTGGTGCGCGATCCCGAGCCATAGCCCATCGAACCCGTCGCATCCACCACGATCCGGCAGACGAGACTGGACTCGGTCTCCGATTCCTTGACGTAGAAGCGGTCGGAACGCCCGTACACGCGCCAATCCACCCGGGTCACGTCGTCGCCCGGAGAGTAACGTCGGTAGGCCGAAAATTCGATGCCTACACCCCGGTGCAACCCCCGGTGGATGCCCGCAAAGCCACCCTCCATGGGCAGCCGCGAACGCACCGGAAAGGCGGCAAAGCGCCGCACCAGTTCCGGGTCGGGCAAGACGCGATTGTGTGGGGCAGCGGCCATCGCCTGGCTCCTTCGGCAAGCAACGGTTTCATAGCCACAAACGTCATCACGGGCTGACCGTCACCTTCACCCGCTGCACGTAGAGCACGCAGCGGTTGGTGTTCGGGCCGATCTCGAGGCATTGCAGGCGATGGACGTCGGCGGAGGCAAACGGCAGGCCGGTGGCGGTGGCGCCATCCACGCTCAGGTCGAAGGTGGCGGTCTTGAAGTCCGCGCGGATGCGCACATTGGTCCAGGCGTCGGGCTTGAAGCGGATGCCAGGTATCTCGACGTGGGTTTCACGCCAGTACTTGACCTTACCGTCCGGGAAGAAGCGGACGTGGAAGGCGCGGCGGTCGTGGTCGCCGACGCGGTTGTCATAGGCATCGATGTCAGAGCAGAGGCCGATGGTCGATGGCACCAGGATGCGGGCTTCGACGGTGACCACGCTGCAGCTCGTATCCCCGACATCCCGGGGGCGCAGTTTGATCCAGGCGCGGCCCCCCTGTGCCATCGTCTCGTCGCGGCGTTCTACCTTCAGGTAGGGTACCTGGCCCGGTTTGCCGCTGCCTGGGGGTTCGTCGTTGAGCACCTGAACGCGGTCCGGGCTGCCCTCGGACACGGCCCAGCCGTCATCGCCATCGCCCTTGCCGGGATTGAGGTTCTCGAGGGTTGGGGAGGTGCCTGCGGGCACGCTGCTGAAGTCGTCCTCGAGGACGGTGAAGGGGGTACGGGCCGGGTCCTTTGGCGGGATGTAACCGGTCCGGGCCAGGTCGGGCCGCGGGGGTTCGGGCTCGAAGGGCACAAACTGGAAGGCGTAGAGATCGGCGTCGCGCAGGCGAAAGCGCAGGCGGATGGGGCGGCCGGAGAGGGCACGCAGGTCGCTACCGCAGGCCTGCCAGCGCACGATCTGCCGCAGTCGGTCGCAGAAGATGGGCGGGCACTCGTCGAGAGTGTGGCCCGGCAACGGCGTGCCATCGGCCCCCTGGACCTCCACCTGCACCGAGCCGAAGGCGCTGGTCTCGAGGTTGAGCGCCAGGCTGCCGCCCTGGAATCGGAGCATGCGGGTGAGTACCTCGCCGCCGGCATAGGGTGCCGTGCCCGAGACGAAGCCGTCCACTCGCAGGGTGTAGCGCCGGAAGCTGGTGGCGCCCCCTTCCCAGTAGTTCTCGGTGCCGTAGAGACTGATCTCGCGCGGCGCATCGCCGAACCCAGAAACGGTCTCGACCATCCCCCAGAACACGAAGTTGTCGCCGTAGACCCAGGAGCCGCTCTGCTTCGGGCCAGGTCGCAGAAAGGCTTCGCTCCAGCGCCGAAAACTGAGGCCATCGCGGCTGCTCATGAACACCGCATCGGTCACCGTGGTGCCATAGCGCGGGTGGGACGTGGCCCGTGCGGCGCGCTCCTCGACGCCGGGCAGATCGAGCAGCGGCTCGGACCAGCCGCGGTCGCAGTAACGCATGGGGAAGCCCATGAACAGGTGCGGCGCCCGGTAGTAGGGCTGTATCTGGTTGGTGTAGAGGGCCATGGTCGGGCTGTCGGGGTACTGCAGCCACTGCGGTTTCGGGAAGTTGAGGATGTCCTGGCTCACGGCCGTGAGGACGTCACGGACCTCGCCGTTGAAACCGCGGTGGTACAGGCGGTACTCGCCCCGGAGGGTGTCCCAGAAGACGAGGTTCTGCGAGTCGAAAGCGCCGACGGTTTGGATGGCCTTCTCGCTGAGCACGCGGAAGCTGACCCCATCGGCTGAGCCGAGCGCGTAGAGCCCATTGGGCTTGTCGCCGAAGGCGATGATCTTGTAACGCTGGTCTGGCGGGCAGGCCGGGTTGGCATCTTTGAACACGGCCGTGTGGGCCGGGCAACCGCCGAAGGCGGCCATCATGGCGGGGTCCAGCACGATGTTATTGGCTTTCGATCCCTGCCACTCGATTTGGCCCAGTTCCGGGCGGCGCCAGGTGATCCCGTCGTCACTCTCGGCGTAGCAGAGCACCCACGGGTGTGGTTCGCGGACCTCGGCGGGTTTGCCGCCATGCTTGTAGTGGCCCCCGCGGTAGTACATGCGGTAGAGGTTGCCATCCTGGAAAACGCTCTGGTAGCCGCTGGCATTTCCTTCCCACGGCGCATCCGTGGTGAAGACGACCTCACGGGGCACGGGGCGATGCAGGTCTAACCGGGCAGCGCCGCTCAGGGACTCGATGAGGGCGTCATCGACGAGTAGCTCCAGGCGCGAGCCGATGTCGATCGGCGCCTCGGCGGCCAGTGCGGATACCGCACACAGTGGGGCCGCAGCCAGGCTGGCTGCTATCTGTCTCATCAGCATGGTCTCCTCCGTTGACTATTCGGACGGTGCTGGGGAGCAAAGGACCGAAAGGACCGAAAGGACCCAAAGGACAAGAAAGTACGGACCAGGCAGGTCCCTTGGGTCCCTTAGGTCCCTTTCCCCAGCCTGGGCCAAGATACCGCCGGCCACGGCCGTCCGCCAGAGCCCGGACTGGCCAGGGGCTGCGGGTAAAGCCTGAGCCAGGATTTTCCTGTGCCGTTGGGCTTTCACAACGGACTTGGATGCCCTACTGTTGTAGCAGCGAGCGGCGCGCCCGGCTCTCCCTGGAGGGTGGGCGGCGGCGGTGGCGGTTGCGTACAACCCGAGGAGACCCTGAAGATGGATCGGATTCGCGTTGGCGTGGTCGGTTGCGGCGGCATGGCGCGTGGGCATGCGAGCCGCTTCAGCATGATTTTGGACCAGATCGAGGTCACGGCGGCCTGCGACATCATCCTGGAGCGGGCCCAGGCTGTGTCCGATCTGCTGCCCAACAAGCCCTTTGTGACG
>CAIZKT010000103.1:0-8236 GCA_903933565.1 uncultured Victivallales bacterium
ATAGCTCGCCCCTACAGGGCTCAAACCCATAACCGTCCTATTCCCAGGGCGTTGCCCTGGGCTGGTATGGCAGCGCGCCTTCAGCGCTCCAGACGGACTCCCTTATTGCACAGGTCGCTACTTTTGGGCCGCCTCACTCGATGAGTTTCGCGGTGGGCGGGTTGGCGAGACGGTCGCTATCGACCTTGCCGAAGGCGCCGTTGGCTTGGCCGGAGTGGATGACGTAGCTCATGCGGGCGCCGGTGAGATCCCCGCCGTTGAGGCCGATGCCACCCCAGGATGAACCGCTGTCCCAGTAGATCGTGTTGCTGTACTTGCCCAAGGCCACGCAGGAGTGCGCCCAGTCGGGAGCGTAGACGACGTAGTAGGTCGGGTCTGGGCACTTGCCGGACACGCCTTCCGCGTCGCCCTTGCCATCCACGGTGGCCTTGTTCCCGGCGCTGTCCTCAAAGGTGCCTTCGGCGGCATAGTAGGCGCGGCTGATGACGCCGTAGCTCTTGTCCGCGGTGAAGCGCAGGTCGAAGCGGTTCGAGTAGAAGGTGTAGGTCTTCTCGTAGGTCAGGTCACCGCGCAGTTTCTTGCGCACTTTCACGGCGGCCCGGACTGGACCATTGCTCAGCAGGTCCACCCCCAGCACCGGCGCCTCCTCCTCGGTCACCCAGCCGGTCTCCTTCGAGGAGTAGATCAGCGAGGCCAGGAAGCGCTTGCCCGGACCGGCCGCGCTCGGCGCGGTGACGCTGGTGAGGCAGCCGTCGGTGAGCGTCGCGGAGTAGGTCCCGCCGCTGACTGTCGGGTTTGCGGCCTCCCAGAGCTGGCCGGGGGTGGCCGCCTTGGGGCCGTTGGCGGCGAGGTCGAAGAAGAGGGTGTAGGACCGCGTCGCCGCCGCCGGCAGCGTGCCTGGCAGCAGCCAGACGATCTCCCCGGTGGCCTGCTTGGCGGCCTCGAAGTCGGGGGCCGGGTCGAATTGGCAAGGCACCGTGGCGCCTGGCGTGCCGTCCGCCCGGCGCTCGCAGACGCGGATCGAGTTGGGGTCAAGCGCGCCCGCGCCGCCCTGACGCTTGAGCAGGCTGCCGAGATCGACGCTGAGTGCCACCGGCACATCCTCCTGCTCGACGGGCCCATTGCGCACCTCGGCGCGGACCTGGAAATGCCAGCGCGTCCAGTCCGGCGTGATGACAATCGGCATGACCGCGACATTATCCGCCTCGATCAACTCCGCCAGGCCGTCTTCGGGGTCGATCACCACGAGCAGCGTGCGAGCGCCGTCCAGGTTCGTCGTGTCGATGGCCCAGGTCAGCTTCTCCGCCCGCCCCGGCGCCACCGTGACCGTCTCGGTGCGCACCAGGTTCGCCGGCGTCCGCAGGCCGAGATAGAGACTGACCGGCGTCTTCGTGGCCGACACGCGACCGCGGTTGGCAATGGCGACCGTGACCGTGAGCTTGTCGCCCTGGCGCGGCGTCTCCGGCGTGACGGTGATGTCGGCCGGGGCAACGCTGAGGTTCGGCAGATCGTAGGTGCTGCCGCAGACCAGTTCGTAGACGCCCGCCTCGGGCAGTTCGACGACGTCCTGACCCTGGGCCGCGGGGCTGACTTCCTGGCGCCGCGTGCCGCTGTCGTCCAGCCGGAACAGGTGCGCGGACGCGGCCTCCCAGCGCTCGAGCAACTGCGCTGGCCGGATCGTCACGGCGCCGCTCCCGCCGCCGCGGCTGAGGTGTAGTTTTTGCTTCGCCTGGGTCCGGACGGTGACCGGCCCCGAGGTCACCACGGGTCCCGCGTCGTGGGTCACGCCGGCCGGATCGCAGAAGAAGTAGTCCGGGGTCTTGATGGTGGTCACGGTGCGCTCGCCGCGGCGGATGCGGTATTGCAGGACGGTGGGTCCCTTGGCGAAGAACCCCAGCGGCGCCAGGGTGTAGGTGGTTGCACCGTCCTTCAGGTCGTAGGTCTTCTGTTCGTCGAAGTTCACCACCACCGTGGTGCCCCCGCTGAAGGTGGTTTTCTGCACTGTCCGGTCCTCTGTGAGCCACTCATGCGTGAGCAGCTCCTCCAGCCCGGTTTGTTCGTGCAGCTTGCAGGTATTGCGGTAGCTCTCCAGCAAACGCTCGCGCTGCACGGGATCGTTCCAGCGGAAGCCGTAGGGCTGCGCCACCCAGAACAGCGGCGGGTCAGCGTAGAGCATATCGAACAGGTCCTGCTTGTAGGAGATCTCCGGCGCCGCCTGCCAGAGGTGGCCGGTGCTGTCGCCCCAATACCAGTAGGAGACGACGCAGTCGTTGAACACCAGCTCCCAGAGCGGAATGCGGTAGAAGTGGCCGATGCCGTACTTCAGGTAGTCCTTGCCGATCTCGTCGCGGGTCTTGGGCAGGTCCATGCCAACGTGCCCGGCCGGCCACGAGAAGAACGGGTTGCCGCTGGTCATGCCCTCCCAGTAGTCGTAGTACGGTACGCCCCACCAGCGGCCGTGCTCGCCACCGAGAATCAGGCCCAGGTCGTCGGCGACGTAGCGTGCCAGCGCTTGCCGATTGGCGGTGTCCTTGGCGCGGTCGCCAGCGTGGTTCGGATCGTAGCACTCGACGATGCCGCAGGCGGTCGTCACATCCAGGAAGCGGGCGTTGCGCGGGTTCTTCTCCTGGTCGATGGGGATCCACTTCTGCGCCACCGACTCAAACAGCGCCGTGCAGCGCTTCTCGTACTGCTCGGTAATGACCGGCTTGCCGGTCTTGGGGTCCAACTCGGTCTTGCCCGTCTTCGGATCGGTCCGGCGCGACTCCCAGCCGCGCATCCGCTTACCGTCCGCCAGCAGCGGCGCGTCTTCGAGCTTGAAGTCGCCATAGGCGCCGGTCTTGCCGGGCATGGTGTCCTCGTAGTTGTCATAGACGCTGACCAGGTAGCCAAGACTCTTGATCTCCTCGATCGCCTTGACGCCGCCGCCGCAGTTGATCAGCATGCGCTCGATCCCGGCGGCCTTGGCCTGGCGCGCGAAGCGCAGCCCATCGGCGCCCCAGACGTCCGGTGCGCCCAGGAGCTTAGCGAGGTCAGGGCGGCGCTTCATCTTCTCGCGCAGCGTCTTCAGCAAGCCATGCTCCTGGGCGTAAGCGCGGTAGGCCTTGGCGGTGGAGACGTAGCCGCCCGTGGCCGAGAAGCGGTACAGCGCCTTGCGGGTGTAACCCCATTTGCCCAGGGACGGTGCCCATACCGGCCCGGCCGCCAGCGGCGAGGGTTTGGCGGAGGACGTGGCAACCAGTTCGATGCGCGCATCGTGCGGCGTGTCGAAGATGCAGGCATAGCCCCAGCCGCTCTCGAGATTGGCCACGCCGAAGAACGCCATGTCGCTGCCCCAGGACAGGCGCGGCATGTCGCCGGTCACCATGGGCAGCAGCAGGCCGTCCATGTACGGCGCCAGCGCCAGCCAGGTCGGCGCGCCCGACTCCGGCAGCAGCGGCAGCGGGTACTTCACCCCGCCACTCCACGGCGACCCGCCCAACGCGGTCTCGTTCACTCCCGCAATCTCCACCTGCAGTTCCGCTGCGCCCTTGGGCAGCAGCAGCGTCACGGTCGCCGGCATGCGTGGACCCTGGCGCACGTCCAGGTCGGTCTCGAAGCGCCAGCCGGGATGCGGCGTGCTGACGGCCGTCAGGTTGCGCAGGGCGACCCGACTCGCCTCCTCCACCTGGCGCAGGGCTTCCGGCGACACCTTCCCCGCGGCGTCAACCAGGACGGCATCGGCGAAGGTTTCGGGCTTGGAGTGCATCCAGCTCTTCGGCGTGTAGATCTGGCCTTCGCGGCTGCCGCTGGCGTCGGCATCGTTGATCCCGATCGCCAGCGCGACCCGCCGACCTTCGGCCGGTGGCCGGCCCAGTTCCGGCACGGCACCAACCGGAATGGACGCCTCCACCACGTACCCACCCGCCACCGCCTTCATCACGACCGCGGCTCCCTCCACTACCTTGCCGTTGATGGCGGCCAGGGAAGCCTGCGGATTCAGCACCAGCCCGCCCTGGGTCGCGCCGACCCAGAACTCGAGCGAATCGCGCTCCCACCACTGCAACAACTCATCGTCCGGTTTGGCGGTATCGCGGCAAGTCAGCGTGTCGTCCGTTACCTTGGCGGCGAGGTAGAGGTTCTTCTCGTCCCAGAGGAGTTGGACGGCAGCGCTCAAGTCCGGCGCGCCGCCCTCGATCTTGCCTTCGCTGACCATATCCGGAGAGAGCGCCAAGGCCGCGACGCCAGCCCACTCGGCCAGGTTGCCGTCGACCGTGATCGGCCCGGCGGCCTTCGCCAGCTTCAGGATGTCGGTCGGCTTGGCCGCTTTCAGCTTGGCCGCCTCGGAGAACTGCACCCAGCGCACCTTGGCACGCTTGTCCAGGACGCTGATCAGGCCTGTCTGTTCATCGAGGGTGACGGCCAGGTTCTCGTTCTCGAGCTGCCGCGGCACTGGCGCCGGCTGCGTCCAGGCCCCCTGACACCAGACCAGGCCCGCGATGAGGACCGAGGACAGGCCATGTGGAGACCGGATGCGCATCGTGTAACCCTCCTTCGTTAGTGCTTAGGCAGTGCTGAAACCAGCAAAATACGTGCGCTCAACCTGACGAATTCACGTTCTTCTTGAAGAGGTAGATGACCGAATCAGACTGGGGCCTGTAAGTGAGCGCGTCGGCGCCAAAACAATAGATCGTTTGCGGCGCCACAAGGTCGACAATGCCATCAAGCTCATATCTGCCCTTGAGGTATGAATTGAACCAGGAAAAAACGAAGCGGGGAGAATTGGGCTGGGCCAGCCAGGATGTAGGGATCTCAACAAAAACAATATAGGCAGGAGCCGCTCCGGCAATTTCTCGGGTCATCTCTGCTTGCATCTCAAGGTTATACTGATGCGGTTCCATGAGTGGATAGGTGTAAATATAGCCAGTAGCCGAGCGGCGCTGAGCATAGAATAAAATCTGAGGTTCAGACCCCAGAACCGCGATCGTATCGTGGCGGCCGGTTCTTTCACGGATGTACTTTGCGATAGCGGGCGATTCGGGAAAAGGATTAGAGCCATAGACAAGACGCGAGAGTTGAGCCGGTGAAGAAAAGAAAAAGTAGGCTCTGCCGTGAACCAGTCCGCTGGTAATGGCCACCACGAAGATCAGCGCAGGCAGAAAGCAGGCAAGGCGCGGCAGCGAACGGGCCTCGAGCAAACGCTTCAGCTGCCAGAGGGCGACCGCGACAAGAATGGAGACAACCGGTAGAAGCAAGACGAAGTAATGTTCTCTGAAATAGAGGCCGGGGCAGAGAGAAAGTATGGAAAAGAAGAGCAGCAACCGCACAAAGACTCGAGTCTTAGCCTGGAGGTGAGACGAAAACAGCCCAACCAGACCAAGAGCAGAAAGCAGCCAGAGCAGGATAAAATCGCCGGCAATTCGGGGAAAGACCATACCGAAGCTGGCGATACCGCCGGCAAGGGTGTTACCGACGGCATATTTTGAAGCGTAGTCAAAGGTCCAAAACCAGAAGCGATCAAAAACTCCGACGGCAGACAGGAAGACGCAGAGCACGACGAAAGGCAGGAGGGTGGCAAGACAAAAGACCCCCGCGTTCTTAAGTAGCGTATAGACGCCATAACCGCGCCACAAATAGAGCATGTAAACAGCGGCAAGCAGAATAAAGAACACTCCTGTTTGCTTCATCAGGAAAGAACAACCTAACAGCAAACCACTGAGGAGTAAATGCTTCGTCATCATGGTGGTCTTGGCCAAGAGCAAATAGTAGAGTCCAGCCAAAGCCAAGAGCCCCACAAAGTGGGTAGCATGGGCCGCAAACCCGAAGAGATTCAGGCCAAGAGAAAGAAAACCATAGGCTATGGCAGCGAACGTCGCAGAGGCATGATCGAGAAGCTTTCTGACAATGAAGAAAAGCAGCAGTGCTGAGGCCAAATTTGTAAGCAGCAAGCCAAGATGAATGCCAGCCGGACTTTGCCCGAAAATGGCCATGAACACAGCATAGATGAAGTAGGTGCCGGGAAGCTTCATGTTATAGGCTAGTTCATAGGGGGGAACACCTTGCAGCAGAAGCTGGCCGATATAGGCATATTCGCCTTCATCTCGTTCCAGCGGAAAACTCAACAGACGAAGACGAATGGAGCAGATCACGACGAGGGCAGCGCCCAGCAGTAGCCAATGGAAGGTGTCAGAGAGACGTCTCGGGCTGCGGGCGGCAGGGTCCGGCGCTGGAGCCGTGGAGGAAGGTTGGTGCTGGGCCGGGGTCATGCGCCGACTTTCAAGGGCGGTCGAGCCGGAGACCTTCCCGCGCGGCGAGGGCGCGGATATGGTCGGCGGCCAAGGTGAATTCGGCCTGGTTGGGCAGGTGCTCGAGCAACAAGGGGACATCGGGATCGAGGCGACTCAGTTCGCGCAGGTAGACGGCATAGTCCAGGGTGCCCAGGCCGGGGCGGACTTCGTCCAGATGAACCGTCAGCTTGGTGTCCAGGCGGATGTCCTTGGCATGGCAGGAGCGGATGTGCGGACCGAGGGTGGCGAAGCACTCGCGCAGCAGCGCCGCGGTATCGAAGGCCAGGGCCGGGCAGTTGACCAGGTTGACCGGATCGAGATGGACGGCGAAGGCCTGGCGGTCGATAGCCTTGAGCAGACGCAGGTAGGACGCGGCGGAATCCGGGAGCATCCAGGGCATGGTTTCCAGGGTGTAGAAGCTGCGGCGGGGCTGCACGGCATCGATGATGGTGCGGACCATCTCGACGATGAGGTCGAAGGTGTCGGGGGCGAGGTCCAGGGGGCAGGGGCCATCCCACTTCGTTCCGCGCGAACCGGCGATGTTGACACAGCAGCGGGCGCCGATGCGTTCGGCCAGGGCGAGACCGGCGATGCACTTGCCGAGGGCCTCTTTGCGGGTGGCCGGGTCAGGGCTGAGCGGGTTACTCCAGGCGCCGACTTCGCCGATGACGATGTCGGCCGCGGCGGCGGCGGCGGCGTAGGCCCGGACCTCGTCGTCGGCGGCGGTCGGCGACAGCGGGCAGTAGGCGGCCCGGTAGCCAGCGCGACGCACGGCCTGCGCCCAGGCGTCAGGGTCGGAGACCTTCTCGAAGATGGGGCCACCCAGTCGCATACGTTCCTCCCTGGTTGCCTGCCTGGCACGGCGATGGCCGGCCGGATGCGAGGCTGACCATACCGCGGTGGCCCGCAGGCGTCAACCCGGAGAAAGGGGGAGCCGGGCCGGGCGGTTTCAAGAATAGGTCAGGCTGGCAGGCCGGGGCCGGGGTCGGGGATAAGGCCGGCGGCCTGGCGCTGGCGGAGGGCTTCGTAGAGCAGCAGGGCGGTGGCGGTCGCGACATTCAGCGAGTCGGCTTTGCCGAGCATGGGGATGCGTACCGGCAGGTCGCAGGCCTCCAGCCAGCGGGCGGAGAGGCCGTACTGTTCGGTGCCGACCACGATCGCCACGGGAGCGGTCAGGTCGGTGTCGGTGAAGCGTGTCTGAGCGTGGGGCGTAGCCGCCAGGATGCGGATGCCGTGGGTTCGCAGCCAGGCGATGGTTTCCTCGGGATCGGCTTCGGCCAGTGGGACGGTAAAGAGCGTGCCGGTGCTGGCGCGCACCACGTTTGGGTTGAAGATGTCGGTGCAGGAGTCGCAGACGATCAGGGCGGTGACCGCGGTGGCGTCAGCGCTGCGCAGCATGGTCCCGAGATTGCCAGGTTTCTCGATGGCTTCCGCGATCAGCAGCAACGCCGACCCCGCCTCGGGCAGGACGATGTCGGCGAGGCCGCGGTGGACTTGTGGTCCGACGCCGATAAGCCCCTCTGGGCGTTCGCGGTAGGCCACCTTTCGGAACACCGCTTCCGTGGTTTCGAACACCTGGGTCCCGGCCGCGCGGCAGAGTTCGATGAGAGCGGGTTCATTGACACCCTGGAACAACGTTGGGCAGGTGTAGAGGTCGTGGACGGGGTAGTCGGCGTCGAGGGCCCGGAGCAGTTCCCGGTAGCCCTCGATGAGGAGCTTCTGATCACGTTCACGACCGCGCCGGTCGCGCAGGCGCACGAGGTCCTTCACCCGGGGATTCTGGAGGCTGGTGATGAGCATGAATTTTCGCCGACTGCGGCTGGGCCTACCGGGATGAGACTTGCGGTTCGGTTCGGTGTCCCGCCTTCAGGCGGTCCCAAGGTGGGGGGATTCCGGCTTCCGCCCTGCGGGCGGCCCAGCCTGTGGCTGGAAAGCCGGTACCCCGAACCGGGCCGCCCCCGCCAGCGGCC
>CAIZKT010000104.1:0-8685 GCA_903933565.1 uncultured Victivallales bacterium
AGGCGAGAGGCTGGTGAGCCAAGGGTTCCGCAAGAGCCTCAACGGGCATGCGTGCCGTTGAGTCGCATTCCGTGACCGCTTCGTGGGTTATTCCGGGCCGAGCGGAACGCACCGGCCCGTTGGAGGGCGGCCCTGCGTGGCCGCCGCGGCGCTCGCACAGGGGCGCCCTCCAGGCGTCCGACGCCCGCAGCCGCGGACGTGGACGGAATCAAAGCCGCGCAACGGACTAACCGGGAGCGGGCTCGGTCCCGAAGCTGATGGCGGTTTCTCGCCCCCCCTCGCCGCCCAGCGTACCGAGCCCGTCAACCGCGGGTCATTCGTCCTCGATGACGTCGCGCGGCAGGTCGTTGATGAGTTGGGTGAGTTCGTCGAACTTGAAGTCGATGTCCATCACCGCCACCATCTTGCCCGCGGCATCGCGGATGGGCTCGGCGAAGGTCATGATGGGCTTGCCGGTGAAGCGCGAGAAGAAGAGGTCGGAGGCGAACGACTTGCCGCTGCCGACGACTTCCTGGAACCAGTCGTGGTCGGAGAAGTTCTCGGTCAGCAGCGGGCGGAAGAGCGCCTTTTCGCCGCGTTGGGTGTGGACCTGGCTCAGGCGGTGGCCATTCATGTCGGTCAGGGCGAGCAACTGGATGGCGGGTTCGGCTTTGACCACCTCGCGCAGGAAGCGCTCCATGCGGCGGGGTTCCATGCGGAGCACATCCGGGGAGGCGCTGATGCGTTCGGCCAGGACGGTGCCCTTGTGCTGGGCCGCCTTCTTGAACTTCTGGAACTCGCTCTCGAACAGGCTGGGCACATGGCGTTTGGCCTGGGCAAGCATTTCGTCGGTGCTGATACCGGTGGTCCGGCCCTGCGTATACTGCTCGGTGACCCAATCGTTGATGCGGCGCACCCCGGGATGGCGCTTGCTGAGGGGCTCGAACTCGTGGTCGCGGGCGACTCTTTGAGCGTACTCGTTGAGCCAGTGGGCGATGCCTGCCATGCCGGACTTGTCGGTGATGCCGACTTGCACCGGGCGTTTGAGCAGGGTGAGAGTGTCAAAGATGTTGTAGATCTCTTCGTTCTTCAGCACCCCATCGATGTGGATACCGGCGCGGGTGGTGTTGAACTCGGTGCCGATGAAGGGGTAGTTGTCGGGGATTTCGGCATGCACGTTGGTGCGGTAGTATTCGGCGATATCGGTAATGAGGGTGGTGTCGATGCCGCAAGCATCGCCGAGCAGGCCGATGTACTCGATGATGGCGCCTTCCAGCGGCGGGTTGCCGGTGCGTTCGCCAAAGCCGAGCAGAGACGCATTGAGGCTGCTGATGCCGTAGAGCCAGGCCGTGGCCGCATTCGCATGGACTTTGTGGAAGTCGTTGTGGCCGTGCCACTCCAGGAGCTGGGCCGGGAATCCGACCTCGCGCCGGAAGGCGCGCGCCAACTTCGGCACGCTGCGCGGCAGGGCCGCTCCGGGAAAGCTCAGGCCGTAACCCATGGTGTCGCACAGGCGGATCTTGATCGGGATGCCGCTCTCCTGGCTCAGCTTCATGAGCTCCTCGGCAAACGGCAGGCAGAAGCCGTAGATGTCGGCCCGGGTCACGTCCTCGAAATGGCAGCGCGGGATGATGCCGACCGCCAGCGCCTCCTTGACCACGGCGAGGTAGTCGTCCATCACCTTGCGCCGGGACTTGCGCAGTTTGAGGAAGATGTGGTAGTCCGAGACGCTGGTGAGGATGCCCGTCTCCTTCAGGCCGATGGCCTTCACCAGCTTGAAGTCCTCGGCATTGGCGCGGATCCAGCCCGTGACCTCGGGGTACTCGTAATTCAGTGCCAGGCAGCCTTCGAGGGCCTCGCGGTCACGCAGGCTGTAGACGAAGAACTCGCATTGCCGGATGATGCCACGCGGACCGCCGAGCCGGTGCATGAGCGTATAGAGGTCGACGATGTGCTCGGGCTTGTAGGGCGGCCGTGCCTGCTGGCCGTCGCGGAAGGTCGTGTCGGTGATCCAGATCTCCTCGGCCGGATCCGGCGTCTCGAGCACGCCGTCAAAGATGATCTTGGGCACGCTGGTGTACGGGAACTGGTTGCGCAGCAGGTTCGGTTCCTTGGTGTCATCCAAGGCGAACCCGCCAGCATAGGTAGTCAGCGGTTTGAAGCTCCAGTTGCTCATCGTGCCAGCCCTCGCTAACAGTTCTGTCCTGAACGACCAGCCGGGATGCATCACGCCTCTTGTCACCCCTGGAGGGGGTTCGGCAACGTCTGCCCGGTAAGAGCATAACTATCATCTAAATCAGGTTGAAATCAACTCGACGAACGCAAAATTGACAATTGCAGGCTTGCCGATGTCTAATTGGCGTCCTGGTAGACGATGGTTTTGGTGTGTCAGGTGACTGGAGGATAAGAGCAGGCCGCCCGTGGGCGGCCGCATCGCCGCCGCCCGCGGCCTAAGGCGGGGGCCTGAAAACGGCGGTGCGCCGGGTCGGCAGAGCCGCCGCGGTGAGCTGATGTACGTCGACGACAACAAGGAGACGTTGAGCGGGAGGCGCAACGTGAGGGTGCCGACCAACGTGCCGTGGACCGTGATGATCAGCCCCTACATCAAGAGCAATCCGACCTACCTGTGTGCGGATGATAGCGCGCCTGACGTGTGGGAAACCGGCGGTCTGCCCACCTCCTACGCCTGGAACTGCCTCGCCGGCGGTGCCGATGTCGGACTGGCGATCGGTCAACTCACCAAGCCCGCCTATATCCACATGTTTCAGGACTACGACCGCACCTGCACCAAGATCAGGCGCGACTGTGGGTGCGGTAGCTGCGGGCTGGCCGCCATACAGGTGCGCGTTCGCATCGGGGAGCGCCACAATGCGCGCGCCAACATCGCCTTCTTCGACGGACATGTGGCCAGCGGTAGTGACTACGATGTGAACCCGGACTGGAGTGGTCGGCAGAACGACCACTACCTCTACAATCCCTAGAAGCTGCCCGCGGCTTTTCGGGGCCTGGTCCACCGCCGCCCGCGCCGGTATGGCGTCGGCGGCGGTGGGCTTTTGGGGGAGGCGTGGGGCGCCCTGGATTGGGCGGCCCCTTTCTGGCAGGGCGGTTTCTTCCTTTTCCCGACCTGTGCAATATGGCACCGGTCAAACAAAACGCAGCGTCTGGAAACAGCGCGGCAGGTGGAAGTTCAGTTCATCGACCGGCGCCCACGAAGCCCAGTGCGGCTGGCTGGTCTGGTCGCCACACTTGTAGAAGTTCCCCCGCCAGGCCTTCCCCGCCATCCCCCCCAGCGCCCCGCAGTACGGCTCCAGAGTGGCATACGGAATACAGAACTGCACGAACCACAGCGTCGGCTCCGTCAGTTCCGGCTCGACCCGCGCCGGCAGCGAATGCCACACCGCTACCTTCCGACCATCCTCCTCCCGCATCCAGACGTAGTCCGCAAAGCCGTTCTCAACCCGTCGGCAATCCCGTACATACATGCACAGAAACGCGCCGCCGCAGTTGAACTCGAAGTTGAAGTAGCCACTGCCCACCTGTGGCTGGAAAAAGAACTCGACGCAACTGTCGCGGCACACCGGATCCTGGAAACTCTCGTGGACGCAGCGCACGTAGCGGTCCTCGACCCGATAGAGGCCGTACACTGCGGCATCATCGTAGAGGAAGCGCGCCTGCACCCGCGGCCGGTGCGCCTTACTCTCGGGTCGGAACGTGGCAATCTCCGCCGTCGCCGCGCCCGCCCACTCGGCGCTGTCCCAGGCCCCCTTCAACACCGGCGGCGTCACCGTTCTGCGAATCGTGTAGTCCATGCTTGTCTCCGTCTTCTGGATTGCCAACGACCTCGTGGGCAGTGGCCGCGAGCCGCGGCCGCTCCAATCCTTGGAGAGGCGCCTGGCCGCAGGCGCGGGCGGTGGAGCCCACCGCATCTCCAGCATGCCTCGTGGAGAGGCGCCTGGCCGCAGGCGCGTGCGGTGGAGCCCACCGCATCTCCAGCGGACCGCGGTGGAGCCCACCGCATCTCCAGCGTGCCTCGTGGAGAGGCGCCTGGCCGCAGGCGCAGCATTTACAGCGCGCTCAGGAACTGGAAGATGCGGTCGGCGTGCCCGGGCAGCCCCTCGTGGCCAAAGTCCGGGTAGGCCACGTAGCGCTTCTCGCTGCGGATGCGGTTGTACGCCGCGAACTGCGTCGACGGCGGACAGACCGTGTCGTTGAAGCCGACTCCCAGCATCACGGTGGCCCGGATGCGCGGGCAGAGGAACTGCACATCGATATACCCCAGACGCTCGAAGAAGACGTCCTCGCGTTCGTGCGTCGGGTCGAAGCGCCGGAAGTAATCCTTCAGCTCCGCGTAGGCATCCTTGGCCAGGTCCATCAGCCACACCCGCCGGTAGTCGCACAAGAACGGGTAGACCGGCGCCGCCCGCCGCAGGCGCGGCTCCAAGCCGGCGCAGGCCAGAGTCAGCCCGCCGCCCTGACTGCCGCCAGTGACTCCCACCCGGTTCTCATCCACCTCCGGCATGGCCATCACCAGCCCCGTGAGCTGGGCCGCATCCAGGTAGATCTGCCGGAACAGCAGCTTCTCCGGCGCGTCCTCAACCCCGCGGATGATGTGCCCGTGCAGCGTATTGCCGGTCACCCCACCGACATCTTCGCTGCGCCCGCCCTGACCGCGACAGTCCAGCGCCGCCACCGTGAACCCCATGGCCGCATAGCTCAGCTTGTCGTTCCACTCGCCGCTGCTACCGCTGTAGCCATGCAGCATGATCACCGCCGGATGTGGCTTCGGAGCCTTCTTCGGCCGCACCAACTTGGCGTAGACCCGCGCCCCACCCACCCCCGTGAAGGTCATATCGAAACACTCGGCAAACGGCGCCTGAAACTCGGCCGGCGCCAGCTCCAAGCGCGGCTCCACCGCCCGCATCTCGGCCAGACTGCGCTCCCAGAAGGCGTCGAAGTCGGCCGGCTTCGGCGAGCTGCCCTCGTACGTCAGCAGCTTCTCCAATGGCAGGTCAAAAAGTAGTGGCATGCGTGCGTTCTCCCTGAGATGCAAACCGCGCTCGTATCGTCACCCGGATCCACGGCCCCACACCATAGAGCAGGATTCGCCATCTGTCGACGGAAAACAGTTCGTCACCGCGGACGGCAGCGCAAGCAAAGGTCTTCGGGCCCGACCGAGGGGCAGCCGTAGGTGCCGTCACCACGCTTGGCCAGTACAGGGGCGCGGGTACCCCGACCCGGCCCGCCGCCGTCTCAGCCCCCGCCGCGTCGGCGCCGTCGGCCGCCAGGGCCGCCTGGGCCACTAGGGCAAGCCGGGGTCATAGACGCGGGCTCCGTTGGCAAGAGCGCGGCGGGAGGCGAGTTCCGCGCTGCGGCGTTCCTGGTAGAACGCTTCGCGCTGTTGGTCGACGGGGCACATGGCGATGCCGGCGGTGGTGCTATCGCCACGGGGCGTGGTGGCCAGCGTTTCGGCGCCCTTGCGGATGATGGCCAAGGCCTCCTCCAAGGTCGCCGTCGGGCCGTTGCCAAGCGCTTTGAGGCAGGGACTCTTCTCAGGCCGGTCGAAGCTGATCTGCGGGCCCCGGCTGGCGCCGAAACTGGCCAGCTCGCCAAACGGTATCCCCGTCAATTCGGCGAGTCGCTGCATGGCCTTGGGCTCGATCGGACAACGGCCGGTGAGGTTACCAGGAAAGGCGCTGGCGTAGGTCGGGTAGTAGGGCGCATTGAGGTCAATCCAGGTGACGAGACGGTCGAACTCCTCGGGCGTCAGTTGGACCTTTTCATGGCCTTGCCGAAGCCTCTTGACCAGCTTGCTGGCCGAGCTTCCCCAGGAGTAGGCCGGCTGAATCTCGGCCGGTCCGGCGCCGATGGCCGCGATGGCGCGGCGCCGCCACAACTCGGTGTAGGAGGCGTTGAAGGTCTCGGCACGGTCCCGCGCCAACAGCAGCTTTTCGCCGCCGGGCTCAGCGAAATCGTGGCAACGCACGCAGTGCTTATCGAACACGGGCTGGACTTCGTCGAGGAAGCTGAACATGCGCGGCGGGCCATACCATCCCGTGAGGGTCGAGGGAGAGTCGGCCACGGCGGCGGGCGGCGGCTTGCCCGCGGCGGGCGCTGATTGCCGGGCCTCGTGGCAGCCGACACAGCCAGTGGTCTCGCCGGGCTGCGCCAGGGTGCCGCTGCGCATGGACTGGATCATCATGCCATTCTCGTCCAGAAGCTGGAAGTAGACGAAGGTCTCCGAGGGCACTTCGAAGCAGGCCGAGCCATCCGCCTGCACCGGGACTGTGCCGAGGATGCGTTTGTTCTCGAAACTATGCCAGTTCATGGCCGGGCGATGCACGCCCTGGCCGCCCCAGGCAGGGCCGGTCCAGTAGCGCTTCTCGGGCGATTCGACCACGCGCAAGGCCCGAACCGCGCCGGGCGCCACCCCGGCCATGTGGGTGCCGCGGTAGACGTCGGTGACGTAGAAGACGCTCTTGGCCGCGGCCGGCTGCCGGCGCGACGGGATGACGGGCGGCCGCGGCCGGGGCGCCAGGGGCATGGGGTCGTAGCACCCGGGACCTTCGCCGTAGAGGACGATCTCGTTGCCGAAGACGTCGAGCAGCACGAGGCCCGTCTGCTCGCCCTGGCCGAGCAGCCGCGAGCACAGGAAGTACTTACCCCCCGAGGCCGCCGCTGGCACTCCGTCCGGCCTGAGGTCGGAGAGTGGAAAGGGGTCTTCGTAGCGCGGCCAGACGCTCAGAAACGTGTCGAAGTTGCCCTTGCCGACCAGTCCGATAGCCGTCGCGGGCCAGGTGCGGACCACGGCTTCGCGACCGTCCATGGCGAGCCGTCGGTCGACGATGGCGAGGGCGCCCCAGGGGCGGTCGTGACAGGCGCCGAACATGCAGACAACGAGTGGGCTGCCCGGGATGATGCGGGCATCCAGGACACCCCCGGGAGAGCTGGTGTTGTTGCCCCAGTAGAGCGCGTGGTTCGTGCCGTCCGGGTTGACGGTCCACAACCCCTGCGCATCGCCGAAATTGCGATCCACATACTCCCAGCGATCGTAGAGGATACGGCCATCGGGAGTGAGGGAGCCGTGGCCTTCGTGCAGGGTGCTCTTGCCGATCTGGTGGATGTTGGCGCCGTCGGCATCCATGCAGAAGAGGTTGCCCATGATGTGGACGTTGCACATGCAGAATTTCGGTTCGCGGGTGGAGGTAAAGGCGATACGGTCGTCGGCGAGATAGAGCGGGTCGATGTCGGTCACCCCCGCGGCGCTGGTGAGCTGACGCAGGCCCGAGCCCGCGGCGCCGATCTCGTAGATATGGGAGCCGTCCGCCGCATTTCGACGCAGGGCCACGAGCAGGCGCTGGCCGCTGAAGTGTACCTCGGGATCGCGCACCAGACCCTCTGGACCCGCATCCAACAAGGTCGTCAGCCGACCGTCGGCACCGTCCCGGAAGTCGATCGTCCGCAGCGCCCCGCCGCCCTGAAAGCTGCCCGTATTGACCGTTCCCGCCTGGAACATGGTCTCGGTGTTGTGATGATCAGCCTTGTACTGTCGGCGAGCGATGAAGAGGATAGGATGGTCTCTGACCATCGGATTGGCGACCAGGGCGCGCTTCTGCAAGGCCTCGAAGGCAACGCGGGCGGCCTGTCGTTCTGCCGCGGTGCCGGTCTCGAGCCCGGGCTCCAAGCGCGCCAGCTCGGCAGTGAAGGCTGCGCCGAGGGGGTAGCGCTCGCCGAAGGTCGCCACAAGGTCGAGCACGGCGGCTCGGAGAGAAGCGGGGTTGCCGCTGGACGGCAGTTGGCGCGGCGGTTCGGCGGGCTTGGGCGGAGTCAGCGCCCGCAAGGCGGGCAGGATTGGCTGGCGGACGAGCCCGCGTTGGGCGCTGGCCTCGGCCTCGAGGCGGCCCTGGAAGCGGACATCGTCCAAGGTGACATGGCCCCAACTGCCCGGGTGGCCATCCCCCAGGCGCAGGAAGACGAGCTGCCCGACCAGCTCCGGCAGCTCCCAGACGACGTCGACCATCTCCTGAGCACAGCGGCCTTGCGCTCGTTTTACCTCGGTGCCATCGAGACGGCAGATGGCCGCGTAGGTGTTCGGGTGGTTGCCGCCGCCGACCATGAACGTCAGCGATGGCGCCTCCAGCCGGAACACGGGCGATTCGGCCACGCCGGTGTAGGCGTCGTCAGGTCGGCCTTCGGGAGATTCCAGGGTACTCAGAAAGAACTTGCCGTGCTTGCGGTAGGCGCCGCCGCTGTGGTGGTACTCCGCCCGATCGCAGTGGAAGGCGCCGAAACTGCCCTCGACGATACGCCAGCCGTCCAGGCCGTCCTCAAAGTCAAAGCGCACCTCCGCCACCACGGCGAAGCCTGCGGCCAGAAGACCGGCAAGGATGCTGCGGACCGGCATGTGCGCATCTCCCACGTCGGCGGGGAGGCCCCGTGCTCTCCCCGACAGTTCTCGGTTCAGCGCAGAACGTAGCGCCGGCGACCGCCGCTGCCCAGCCCGGGGGAGGCGCAGACAGGGCTGTTTCAAGAAACTGGGTTGGGCGTCGCAACAACCCGTGGTCTGTCTGCCGTATCTGGTTGCGCGAGAACACACGCCGTCAGTCATGGCACAGGCGCCAAGCCAAAGCGGTGTCGCGGTCGCCGTCGGCGACCTTGCCACGCGCACTCCACCTGGGCGACGCGCGATATGGACTGCGTGCGGCAGAG
>CAIZKT010000105.1:0-5641 GCA_903933565.1 uncultured Victivallales bacterium
CCGCGATGCCAAGCCCGTTCCGGGCAGGTTCGCGGTATCCCCCGTCTGCAAGACCCCCGTGCCGACGGTATCCCCCGAGACGGCGACCGCCGACTCCAAGGCGCCTAGCGCCCGGAAAATGGAAACCGCCCAGAGCCCTGAAGGCCACGCCCAGGTTGGCAACCGCCAACTTCCTAAGGCGTCTCGATACCGCCCCCGGGGAAGCTCACGCCAAGCGGGTTGGGCGAGGTAAAGAGAGACACGTTGGTGTGGCCGTCCATGGTGTGGATGTTGAGCAGGTGATGGAACAGGTGATACATCCGCACCTCCTGCGTTCTGCCATCGGGCAGAACGTTCTCGCTGCGGTGGAGCATCGCGAGATGTCCCAGAAGCACGTTGCCGCTGGTCATGGAACTCACCCGCTGCCCCTGGCCGTTGTAGGTGGAATGCGTGGAGGTGACGTAAAGAATGGAGATGGGCCCATAACCCTGTGAGTTCTGCACCATGTAGGAGGGCTCGCCCGGCGCCACCTCAGTCCTCATCGCCGACCCCTGCCACCAGTAGGCGAGAAGACCGACGGGCCACCAGTTCGAACGCTCCAGTTGGACCATCCTGGCGCCAGGGCAGCAGGCGGCGGCATCCTTCGACTCGCGCTGGAAGCGCGCCAGCGTCTCTGAACTCAGGTTCTGCTTGAGGTCCAGGCGCGTGTACGGCGGCACGGAGGCGCAGCCCAGCAGACCGAGCCCCACCGCCACGCATGCGCTAAGCCATACCACCTTCATGCCCTTACCCTCGCCTTCGCCGCAAACACCATGACCGCAACTGCCATCACGCCGGCGTGCCGATGCCCTCGAACAGCACCGTGGACAAGTAGCGCTCGCCCGCATCGGGCAGGATCACCACGATGGTCTTACCCGCGAACTCATCCCGGTTCGCCAGGCGTACGGCCACCGCTGCCGCCGCACCGCAGGAGATGCCGGAGAGAAGCCCCTCCTCCAGCGCCAGACGGCGCGCAAATGCGATCGCTTCGGCGCTCTCGACCAGCTCGACCCGATCGACGATGGACAGATCCAGCGTCTCCGGGATGAAGCCGGCACCGATACCCTGAATCTTGTGCGGTCCCGGCTTCAGGTCCAAGCCCGCCAACTTCTGGGTGATCACCGGGCTCTCTTTGGGCTCGACCGCCACGGAAAAGAGCGGCGTGCCCCGGGTCTGCTCCCAGTAGCGCGAGATGCCACTAATGGTGCCGCCGGTGCCTACCCCCGCAACCAACACGTCGACCTTGCCGTCCGTATCGTTCCAGATCTCGGGACCCGTCGTCTTCTCGTGGATGGCCGGGTTCGCCGGATTCTTGAACTGCTGCGGCAGAAAGTAGCGCACCGGATCGGAGGCGGCGATCTCCTCGGCCCGCCGAATGGCGCCCTTCATGCCTTCCCCACCGGGCGTCAGGATCAGCTTGGCCCCAAAGGCTGCCAGCACACGCCGCCGTTCGATACTCATGGTCTCAGGCATGGTCAGAGTGAGACTGTATCCCCGCGCCGCCGCCACATAGGCCAGTGCGATGCCGGTGTTCCCGCTGGTCGGCTCGATGATCTCGACGCCCGGCCTCAACACGCCGCGCTTCTCGGCGTCCCAGACCATCGACGCGCCAATGCGGCACTTCACTGAGTAAGCCGGGTTCCGACCCTCGATCTTGGCCAGCACCGTAGCCTTCGCCCCTTGGGTCACACGGTTCAGCCGCACCAGCGGCGTGGTCCCGATCGACTGCGAATTGTCAACGAATACACGGCTCATCGTCCTACTCCATTCTCGGGGGAATCCGGCGCCGCCAACCCGGCGGCCTAGTTCAGCCGAAACCTCACACACGCACGACCAACGTCTATCAACATACTAGACTATAATACTTCACCCTTGTCAAACCCCTGGCGGCGGAAAACCCGAGGGTCGGCCAGGGCCGCAACCTGACCGTGCAGGCGGAGCTTGCCCGGCAGAAGGGGGCGGGGTCGACGTCTGCCGGGCAGCCGGGCAGCAGGCGCAATCGGCGCCGCAGTCGCCGCGCAGCCGCCGAAGCCCCGGGCGCACGACGTATGCGGCGGCCGTGAGGACGATGGCGACCGTTACGAGGGTTTGCCACATGCTGCACTCTCACCTTTGGCTTTCGCGAAGACTCTCCACTGCGCCACCGCCTCTCAGGCCCTTCAGGAGATGGGCTGAAGGCCGCCAGGTCAGAACTTCAGACACCGATACCAAGGGCTGAGCCGACCTGGAAGACGAGGGTGGCCACCAGCCAGGCCAGGACAGTGGTGTAGACGGCCGAGAAGGCAGCCCATTTCCACGAACCGCTCTCACGGCCGATGGTGACCAGAGTGGCGATGCAGGGCGCGTAGAGCATGACGAAGAGAAGCAGCGCCAAGGCGCGCAAAGGCGTCCAGCCCGGCTCGGCGCGCAACACGTTGACGATGCTGAAGTTGCTGCGGCCGCGGTCGGCGGGCCCGTGGGGATCCCCCATGCTGTAGGTCATGCTGAGGGTGCCCAGCACGACCTCTTTGGCGGCGAGTCCGCCCAGCAAGGCGATGGTGTCACGCCAGTCGAATCCAGCCAGGGCGGCCACAGGCTGGAGCGCTTGGCCAAAGCGGCCGGCGTAGGAGTGCTGCAACTGGGTGCGGCGCTGTTCGCCGACGCTGCGGTCCACCTGCGCGACATACTCCCGCAGCACCTCAGCGGCCACCCGCACCGGCGCGCTGGCCGGCTCACGCACCCCCGCGGCAACCTCGGCCAGGGTCAGACGCTCGGGCTGCTCTTCCAGCAAGCGCTGGCGCTCTGCCGCGGCGAGGCCTTGCCGGACCTGCTGCACCAGGGCGGCCACAGCCTCGATGTCGGCCGCATCGCGGAGCGTGCCATCCGGCACCAGCGCCCCGAGCGCCGCCGCCGTCGCCTCCTGGCGCTGGCGCTCGAAAGGAGCGGGGTCTAGACGCGGCAAGTACATCATCACCCACAACAGGATGCTGACTCCCAGGATCACAGTTCCGGCCTTGCGCACATACATGATGCTCCGCTCTAGGGCACTGCGCAGAATGTGCCGCAGCACCGGCAGGTGATACGGTGGCAGTTCCATCACAAAGGGCGCTTGCTCGCCGCGCGCCACGGTCCGGCGCAGGCAGAAAGCCATCGCCAGGGCGAAGGCCCACGAGAGCGCCGCCAGCAGCCACATCATCTCGCCTTGCCAGCGCGCAAAGAAGGCCGCGATAAGCATGGCAAAAACCGGCATCTTCGCCCCGCAGTTCATAAAAGGCGCCACCAACATCGTGGTCAGACGGTCCTTCTCCTCGCGCAGAGTGCGGGTGGCCATCACGCCGGGCACAGCGCAGCCACCGGCAATGCCGCCGGACACAATCAGGGCTAGAATGCTCTTGCCCTGTAAGCCGAAGACGCGCAGCACCCGGTCCAACACAAAGGCGATGCGAGCCACGTAACCGGAATCCTCGATCGCAGCCAAAACCAGGAACATGAAAAAGATCAGGGGCACAAAGCCCATCACCCCGCCGACGCCGGCAATGATGCCATGGTCAATCAGCGACTTCAACGGCCCCGGCGACAGACGGGAGGTCAGCAGCGGCATGAACTCGTCAAAGACCCAGGCGAACACGCCGACCGGCGTCGTCCAGCCGTTCACCCAAGGCACGTAGCGCAGGCCGTTCGCCAACAGAAACGTCACCTTGAAAGCCAGGAAAATGACGAGGCCCACAAAGAAGAAGCCCAGCCCCCGGTTGCAGAGGATCGTGTCGAGCGCGTCGGTGAGGGTGGCCCCGCGGTCCGAAACGGTCACGCAGCCCCGCACAATGCCCGCCGCATGGCCGTAGCGGTGTTCGGCAATCAGGCTGGCGGGGTCTCCGCCCTCCTCGGCCGCCACCTGCCTGACCAGACGCTGCGCCGCGGCCAGAACGACCCCCGCCACCACCGCCGACGCCGTGCCGCCCACCCGTTCAACCGCCTTGGTGTCCTCCTCCAGCAGCTTGATGGCCAGCCAGCGCGGCGGCAGCGCCGCGGCCAGAGACGGGTCCGCCGCGATCTCGGCAACCAACTCCGCGATGGCCGCCTCCACCTGGGGGCCGTAACCTACGTTCAAAGGCTGCGCCGCGAGCTGCCCCTGCCCCACCCGCACCAAGGTGTCCAGAAGTTCCCCGCGACCGTCGCCGCGGCGCCCCACCGTCGCCACCACCGGCACGCCCAGCCACTGCGCCAGCTTCGACACGTCGATCGCGATGCCGCGCTGAACCGCGATGTCGTGCATGTTCAGAGCCAGAACCAGCGGCCGCCCCATCTCGGCCACCTGCAGGGACAGGTACAGGTTGCGCTCCAGGTTCGCGGCGTCCACTACGTTCAACACCACGTCAGGCCGTTCATCGACGATCGCCGCCCGGGCCACCACTTCATCAAGACTGTAGGCCGTCAGCGAGTAGGTCCCGGGAAGATCGATGATGCGCAGCCGCACATCCTGCCACTGAACCCACCCCTCCTTCTTCTCGACCGTGACCCCGGGGTAGTTACCGACCGTCTGATTGGACCCGGTGAGCAGGTTGAACAAGGTGGTCTTACCGGCATTTGGATTGCCGGCAACCGCGACCGTGAGGGTCCGCAAAGGAGCCACCTCCGACATCACGCCGTCTCCTCGCATTCCTCCACCTCAATACAGGCGGCTTCCGCCCGCCGAATCGCCAGATGGTAACCCTTGATCAGAATCTCGATGGGGTCTCCCAACGGCGCCCAACGCTCAACCAGCAGCTCCGTGCCGCGGGTTACACCCATGTCCAGCAGCCGCTGCCGTACCGCACTGCCCCCGGACTGCGTGCCGGAAATGCGCACCCGACAACCTTGCGCCACCTGGTCCAGAGTTCGTGCCATACGCCGACTCTCCACTCGTCCGAAACAACCACCCCGTCGCCGACCAAACGGGAAACCTCACCGCCCTGCCCTCACCCCGCCGAACCCCCGCCACGCCCCGCCCAGGCCCGCCATTCCGCCGAAGACTCCAGAAACTCGCCCAACCGCAACAGCCGATCCAGACACTCCGGATCAACCGCGTGCTCCAGACGGCAGGCCGTCTCATCCGCACCCACGGCATCCATCCCCAGGTTGTTCCCCAGAAAGCGCCGCAGCACTCGATGCCGCCGACACACTTCTTCCGCTACCTCCCGGCCCGCCGCAGTCAAAGATACCGCAGCGTACGGGGCGTAATGCACCAACCCCTTCTCCGCCAGACTGTGCAGCGCCGCCGTCACCGTCGACTTATGCACCCGCAGCCGCGCCGCAATGTCCCGCGACCTCACCGTGCATGACGTACCCCCCAACTCGGCGATCGCCTCCAGGTAATCCTCAAGCACGGCACTCACCGCCGCTGACATGGACGCCGCTGACCCTGACACACTACCTCCGTCAATAAATGTTTTATATCTAAAACAATATAGCGCCGCCATACCCGCAGTCAAACGCGCCAAGACCAGACCCAGGGCGGTTTCAAGACAGAGACCCCTGCTGGATCTGGCCGACGTTTGCCATGACCCCGCTGACCGACCTGGAGCCCGCGATGCCAAGCCCGTTCCGGGCAGGTTCGCGGTATCCCCCTTGCCGCCCTGGAGCCCGCGATGCCAAGCCCGTTCCGGGC
>CAIZKT010000106.1:0-1676 GCA_903933565.1 uncultured Victivallales bacterium
GACCCTGCGCGTCAACGTCGGCCTGCTCGAAACGCTCATGAACCTGGCCGGCGAGCTGGTCCTCAGCCGCAACCAACTGCGCGCCGCCGTGGCACAGAATAACCGCCAGCTCCTCGACACCGCCAACCAGCGCGTCAACCAGGTCACCTCCGAATTGCAGGACGTGATCATGCAGACGCGGCTGCAGCCGGTGGGCAACGTCTTCCTTAAGTTCCCCCGCCTGGTGCGCGACCTCTCCCGCTCGCTGAACAAGGAGATCCAGCTCGAGATCCAAGGGAAAGAGGTGGCGCTGGACAAGACGCTGATCGAGGGGCTCTCCGATCCCCTCACCCACATGGTGCGCAATGCCGTGGACCACGGCGTCGAGACCACCGCCGAGCGCGTGGCCGCCGGCAAGAACCCGGTTGGCCTGGTACGCATCGAAGCGCGCCACGAAGCGGGGCAGGTGGTCATTGAAATCGCCGACGATGGCAAGGGCATTGATCCGGCCAAGATCACGGACGCCGCCATCCGCAAGGGGCTGCTGACGGCCGAAAAGGCCGCCACCCTCTCGGAGCGGGAGCGCCAGGCGCTGATCTTCCTCCCCGGGCTCTCCACCGCCAAGGTGCTCACCGACGTCTCCGGCCGCGGCGTGGGCATGGATGTGGTCAAGACCAACCTCGACCGTCTCGGCGGGCAGGTCGAGATTCACTCGGTGGTGGGGCGCGGCTCCACCTTCCGCATCAAATTGCCACTGACCCTGGCCATCATTCCCTCGCTGATTGTGGCGCTGCGCGATGAGCGTTTTGCCATCCCGCAAGCCAACATCGAGGAGCTGCTGCGCCTGCAGCCCGCGGAAGTGGCCGAACGCATCGAAATCGTGGGGAATACCGAAGTGCTGCTGCTGCGCGACCGCGTATTGCCACTGGTGCGCCTGGAAAACCTGCTCGACACCGCGACCAGCGCCAAGCCGGCCGCGGCCACCACGCCGGGCACCCTCGAGATCGCGGTGGTGACCACGGGGATCACCTCCTTCGGCCTGGTAGTCGGCGCCTACCACGACACCGAGGAGGTCGTGGTCAAGCCGCTGGGGCGCCGCTTCAAACAGTTACGCGAATATGCCGGTGCCACCATCCTGGGCGATGGCGCCCTGGCCCTCATCCTCGACGTGGCCGGCATGGCGGCTAAGACCGGGCTGACGGCCACGGACGCCGAAGCCGCCCAAGCCAAGGAACAAGCCGCCCATGCCGTCAAACAGCAGCAACAGCAGGACGTGCAGGTGCTGCTGCTCTTCCATAACGGACCAGACGAACCGTGCGCCATCCCGCTCGACCTGATCCAGCGCATTGAACGCATCGAGCCGAAGCAGATCGAACGGCTGGGGCACCAGCGCACCATGCAGTACCGCGGCAGCTCGCTGCCACTGGTCACCCTGAGCGACGCCGCGCAGGTCGGTAGCCTCGATGAGAGCCGCGAGCTGATCGTGCTAGTGACTAACGAGCATGGCCGCGAGGTGGGGCTGCTGGGCAACCTGCCGGTAGACGTGGTCGAGGCGGCGGTCACGCTGGACCGCACCACGCACCGGCAGCGCGGCATTGCCGGCTCCGTAATCCTGCGCGAGCGCACCACGCTGATCGCCGACCTGCACGAGATCATCACGGCCGCACACCCGGACTGGGTTGAGCCACAGGTCGTAA
>CAIZKT010000107.1:0-5957 GCA_903933565.1 uncultured Victivallales bacterium
AGCTTGCGGAACATTTCTACGCCTGTGCAAATCGTCTTCACCGTCGGCTTCAGGCCGATGATTTCCACTTCATCGCCGACCTTCACGATGCCACGATCCACGCGCCCGGTCACCACCGTGCCACGGCCTTCGATCGAGAACACGTCTTCCACCGGCATCAGGAACGGCAGATCCAGCACCCGCTTGGGTTCCGGAATATAGGCATCCAAGGCTGCCATCAGTGCCGTGATGCAATTGCAAGCCGGGTCATTCCCGTCCGCCGCCTTCGTGGCCGGCAACGCACTGCCGCGCACCACCGGAATGTCATCGCCCGGGAACTCATACTTGGAGAGCAGCTCGCGGATTTCCATCTCCACAAGGTCCAAGAGTTCCTGGTCGTCTACCAGATCAATCTTGTTCAAGAAGACCACGATCGCCGGCACGCCGACCTGACGGGCCAACAGGATGTGTTCGCGGGTCTGCGGCATCGGCCCATCCGCCGCGCTGACCACCACGATCGCGCCGTCCATCTGCGCGGCGCCTGTGATCATGTTCTTCACGTAGTCCGCGTGGCCCGGGCAGTCCACATGCGCGTAGTGCCGGTTCGCCGTCGCATATTCCACATGCGAGGTGGCAATCGTCAAAATCTTGGTCGGATCGCGACGGCCGGCCGATTCCGAGGCCTTGGCGACCTCATCGTACGCAACAAATTCGCAATAGCCCTTCAGTGACTGCACACGCGTGATGGCAGCCGTCAGGGTGGTCTTGCCATGGTCAACGTGCCCGATCGTTCCGACGTTGACGTGGGGCTTATTTCTCGCAAAGGTTTCCTTAGCCATGGTGAACTTCCTTCGTTGCTACCCTCGTGTGTTCTGTCCGTTGCCAGTCGTTTTGTTGCGACCTGGAGCCCATGAGCGGGATTGAACCGCTGACCTCGTCCTTACCAAGGACGTGCTCTACCAACTGAGCTACATGGGCTTAACCCCCAGCCCAGCCGAGGGGAAAAAACCCCTTACCCGCTCCGTCTCCGACCGCCTACGGCGTGCTCGCCGCGGGGCAACCGGGCCGAACCGAATTCGGGCAGCGTCGCTCGCCGTCTGTTTTCCGTCTCGCTTCCACCACAAGCCGAAGCGGCAGAAACGAAACCGCATAAATGTAGCAAGATCCCCCTCGACCGTCAACAAGGAGTTGGAAAAAAATAACAAAGCCCCCTGGCGGCGCTGGCCGGCCCGCGCGTCACCCTCTGCGAGGGCCGTGACTTTCTTGCCGCAACCAGGCCATGCTGCCGTGATACACCATCTGCAAGCTTGACGTACCTCTACAACAATCACTAGAGTTTGCGTGTGGCTTGCACTCAGTTGAACCGGTTTTACCATTTCCTGACATGTATCGAGCATGCCCACCGACAGGTCCGCACATGAAAAGCATTGGCAAATCGCAGGCGCCCTTAATTCTGATCGTGGACGACGACCGGATCACCACACAAGGGCTGGAAGGCCTCTTGCAAGGGGCGGGGTTCGCCACCCTGAGTGCCCATGACCTGGCCAGCGGCGCAGCCCTGGCTCGCGCGCATGACATCGCGCTCATCCTCTTGGATGTGCATCTCCCCGATGGCAGCGGCCTGGACTTGTGCGCCCAACTGATGGCAGAACCCTCTTACGCCGGCACCCCGATCCTGCTGATCTCCGCCTCTGATGACGTAACGATCAAAGTCCGCGGCTTCGCCGCCGGGGCGGTGGACTACATCACCAAACCGCTGGCCGGCGCCGAAGTGCTGGCGCGCGTGCGCACCCACTTGCGCCTGCGCTCCGCCTATGAGTCGCTGGCCCGCATGCATGCCGAACGCGTCTACCAACTGGGTGCCTCTCAGGAGTCGCTCATGCCTCGCCCCGGCGACCTGCCGGAAGCCGGCTTCAGCGTCTGCATGCAGCAAGCGCACCGGGCCGGCGGAGACTTCTACGATGTCATCTCCGTCGGCGAGGGGATCACCGACTTTGTGGTGGCCGATGCCAGTGGTCACAACTTGAGTTCATCCCTCTGGACCGCCGCCTTCAAGGCACTCGTGTCAGAATACGCCTCCGTCCTGCATACCCCCAAGGACATCCTCAACAAGATCAACCATGCCCTGCAACGCATCCTGCGGGAAGGCGCCTACTTCACCGCCGTGTATGCCCGGCTTAACCGGCGCAATAACAAAATCATCCTGGCCAGCGCCGGCCACCCCCCCGCGGTGCTGATCCAGTCGGAGGCCCCAGAAGCCATTCTCTGTGATCTGGCCGGCGACGTGCTCGGCGTCTTCCCCGATGCCGTCTTTGCCGAAAAGGAGTTTTCCGTGCAGCCGGCAGACCGCCTCTTCCTGTGCACCGACGGCCTGCTGGAGCAGGACATGTCCCAAATCGAAGGGATCCAGCGCCTCAGGGATGCCTGCTACCGTGCCACGGAACTGCCACTCATCGATGCCGTGCCGGGCATCGTCGGCTATCTCTACACCGGTTCCGCCCCGGATGACGACATTATCCTCTTGGGGGTGGAAGTATGAGCCAGCGCCTGCCGACCGGTTTGGACTGGACCATGCCGTCCGAGCTCTCCCGCGTGGACGGCATCTGCCAGGAAACCCACGCCCTGCTCCACGCCCACCAACAAGCAGCACTGGTGTTTACCATGGACTTGTTGTTGAGAGAGTTCCTGAATAATGCTATCATTCATGGTAACAAAAACGTACACGCCAAGCAGGTGCAAGCCGCCCTACGGATCGGACGAAAATGGGTGGTTTTACGCATCCGCGACGAAGGACGTGGTTTCAAATGGCGCAAAGCCTCCCAGCGCCTCCCGGATGAAACCGCCACCTCCGGCCGCGGCCTTATGATTGGCAAGGCCTATGCCGGCCGTATGCGATATAATCAGGCTGGCAACGAAATCACCTTATGGATCCCCAAATCCACCACGCCCCCGTGCTTGAGCAAACACACCTAACCCGTCAGTAGAGACCCCCGCGAGTAAAATGCCATGGACGAGATCGCCATCACCCGCACCGACAGCCAGAGCCTCATCAAGCTCCCGGTGAAGCTGACCGCCGTGGCGGCGCCCGCCCTGCAGGCCGCGCTCAAGCAGGAGATCGCCGCCGGCAGCCGCACCATCGTTTTTGACCTGACCGCCACCACCACGTTGGACTCCACCGGCATCGGCCTGCTGATCGCCACCAGCAATACCCTCGCCACCATGCAGGGGAGCATCCGCCTGCAGAACGTCGCGCCGGACATCTTGAAACTGCTGCAGCACATGCGCCTGGCGGACCGACTGCGCGCCACCGCCACCGGGGAGGCCAACCGTGGATGACGATCTGCTAAAAGGTTTTATTGTCGAGTGCCGCGAGCACCTGGCCGACATCGAGCGGGACCTGCTGCGCATCGAGGAAGCGGGCGCCAATATCGACGAAGCCCTCGTCAATAAGGTCTTCCGCGCCGCCCACTCCATCAAGGGTGGTAGCGGCTTTTTCGGTCTGAACAAGGTCAAGGAGCTCTCCCACAAGGCCGAAACCGTCCTCGACATGCTGCGTTCGCGCAAGATGACCCCCAATGCCGAGGTCACCAACATCCTGCTGGCGGCTTTTGACCAGTTGCGCGAGATGATCAACCATGCCGAAACCAGCGACGAAGCCGACATCTCCGAGAACGTCGTGAGCCTGGTCGGTCTGGCATCCTCCTACCTCCCCCAGGACCAGAAGGCCTCGCTCACCGCCCAAGTGACCCTGACCCCTGCCAGCGGGCTTGGCCAGATCACCCTGCCGCAGACCGACGTCGACCGCGCCCGCCGCACCGGGCTCTTCATCTACTGGGCCGACTGCGACCTGATCCACGACATCGAAGCGCGCGGCCAGGATATCCTGGCGCTCTTCAAGCGCCTCTCCAGCGCCGGCGAAATCCTGGACTGCTCCGTGGACACCGCCGCCATCGGCACGCTCGACGACGCCCTCTGCCACCGCGTGCCGCTGCGGCTGGTGGTGGCCACCGTGCTGGAGCCTGACATGGTGGCCGGGCTGTTCGAGCCGATCCCGCGCGAGCGCGTCAAGCTGCTGATGGATCCACATGCCGACCGCCCACTCTCCGCCGCACCTGCGGCCACGCCGCCCCCCACCCCAGTCGCGCTGCCGCCTCCGGTCACGCCGCCGCCCGCCGACGCCCCGCTGGTCTTGGCCACGCCGCTGACACCGGCCGTGCCGCCACCGCCCGTGCCCGAAGCCAGCTCCCAACGCACCCCGCCGCGCCCAACCGAAGCCGGCGCACCGGCCGAAGCCGCCGATGAGACCCTGCGCGTCAACGTCGGCCTGCTCGAAACGCTCATGAACCTGGCCGGCGAGCTGGTCCTCAGCCGCAACCAGCTCCGCGCCGCCGTGGCGCAGAATAACCACCAGCTCCTCGACACCGCCAACCAGCGCGTCAACCAGGTCACGTCCGAGCTGCAGGACGTGATCATGCAGACGCGGCTGCAGCCCGTGGGCAACGTTTTCCTGAAGTTCCCCCGCCTGGTGCGCGACCTCTCCCGCTCGCTGAACAAAGAGATCCAGCTCGAGATCCAGGGAAAAGAGGTCGCCCTGGACAAGACGCTGATCGAAGGGCTCTCCGATCCGCTCACCCACATGGTGCGCAATGCCGTGGACCACGGCGTGGAGACCACGGCCGAGCGCGTGGCCGCCGGCAAGAGCCCCAGCGGCCTGGTGCGCATCGAAGCGCGCCACGAGGCCGGGCAGGTGGTCATTGAAATCGCCGACGATGGCAAGGGCATTGATCCGGCCAAGATCACCGACGCCGCCATCCGCAAGGGGCTGCTAACCGCGGAGAAGGCCGCCGCGCTCTCGGAGCGGGAGCGCCAGGCGCTGATCTTCCTCCCCGGGCTCTCGACCGCCAAGGTCCTCACCGACGTCTCTGGCCGCGGCGTGGGCATGGATGTGGTCAAGACCAACCTCGACCGCCTCGGCGGGCAGGTGGAAATCCACTCGGTGGTGGGGCGCGGCTCCACCTTCCGTATCAAACTGCCGCTGACGCTGGCCATTATCCCCTCGTTGATCGTAGCGCTGCGCGAGGAGCGCTTCGCCATTCCGCAAGCCAACATTGAGGAGTTGCTGCGCCTGCAACCCGCGGAAGTGGCCGAACGCATCGAAATCGTGGGGAACACCGAGGTGCTGCTGCTACGCGACCGGGTATTGCCGCTGGTGCGACTGGACAAACTGCTCGCCGGCTCAGGTAGTACGGCGCCCACGCCCCCTACCGCCCCCACCACGCTGGAGATCGCCGTGGTGACCACGGGGATTACCTCCTTCGGCTTGGTGGTCGGCGCCTATCACGACACGGAGGAGGTCGTGGTCAAGCCGCTGGGGCGCCGCTTCCAACAGTTGCGCGAATATGCCGGTGCCACGATCCTAGGCGATGGCGCCCTGGCGCTCATCCTCGATGTGGCCGGCATGGCGGCCAAGACCGGGCTGACGGCCTCGGACGCCGAAGCAGCCCAAGCCAAGGACCAGGCTACCCATGCCGTCACACAGCAACAACTGCAAGACGTGCAGGTGCTGCTGCTCTTCCATAACGGACCCGACGAACCGTGCGCCATCCCGCTCGACCTGATCCAACGCATTGAACGCATCGAGCCGAAGCAAATCGAACGCCTGGGGCGCCAGCGCACCATGCAGTACCGCGACAGCTCGCTGCCGCTGGTCACCCTGAACGACGCCGCGCAGGTCGGTAGCCTCGATGAGAGCCGCGAGCTGATCGTGCTAGTGACTAACGAGCATGGCCGCGAGGTGGGACTGCTGGGCAACCTGCCGGTAGACGTGGTCGAGGCGTCGGTCACGCTGGACCGCACCACGCACCGGCAGCGCGGCATTGCCGGCTCCGTAATCCTGCGCGAGCGCACCACGCTGATCGCCGACCTGCACGAGATCATCACGGCCGCACACCCGGACTGGGTTGAGCCACAGGTCGTAA
>CAIZKT010000108.1:0-2142 GCA_903933565.1 uncultured Victivallales bacterium
ACTTAAGCGGCCCACTGTGGCTGTGGCTGTATGGCTACTACTACAGCATTCTGCGCGAGAAGTGGTCCATCGTTCTGGCGGGGTGCGCCTACACGCTCTTCGGGGTTTTGATCTACTTCACTCATGACTATCGGCTGGCGGCCGGGGGGCGCGCCACGCTCCACCTCGCCGACCCGCTGCCGCCGCTGGCGCAGACGGTCGAGCTGTGGGGCTCTGACCCCGACCTGGCGCGCTGGCTGGCCAGCCCTGGCGCCACCACCGCGCCCGGTGGGCCGGTGCTTCTGGTGGGTCGCGGCGGGGGCTCGGCGGACGCATGGCCGGCGTTGGCGGCCCGCATCAGCGCCGGCGCGACAGCCGTCTTCCTGACGCCCGACGTCTTCCGCGAGGGCGATGTCCCGCTGCGCTGGCTGCCGCTGTCGCCCCAGGGCTCGCTGGCGCCGATGCGCGGCTGGCTCTATCACCAGGATGAGTGGGCTAAAGCGCACCCGATCTTCGCGGGCCTGCCGGCGGGCGGACTGCTGGACCCTCTGTTCTATCGAGAGCTGCTGCCCGACCGCGTGCTGCGCGGCCAGAGCGAACCGGCGCAAGCGGTGGCCGGCGCCTGTGATGCGTCGTTTAACTACTCTTCGGGGCTGCAACTCGGCGTCTGGCCATGGGGTGCCGGGTGGGTCGTGCTCAACACGCTGCTGCTGCGCGAGCACCTGGGGCATCCGGTGGCCGATAAGCTCATCGCGAACCTGCTCGCCTGGGCCGCTCGCGGCGAGTGAGGCGGGACGTGACATGCTGAACCCTTTCCGCGAGGGCGTCAAGGTTGCAGCCGAGGTGAGTTGCATGGCGGTTGAGGCGGCTCTGGTGGCGCCCGGCACCGGGGTCATGGCCATCGTTGGCAGCGGTCGGGGCGCCGCCGCCGTGGTGATCCGGGCGGTGCATACCCAGGATTTCCTGGATGCACGGGTACTCGAGTTGGTCTGCAAGCCCAGGTGACAAGACCCCGGTGTCGAGTCGTATTCAGGAGGCCAGGATGCGCGTTTCATTGCGGCTGAGTGGGGGGCTGGTGCTGTGGGCGGTGCTGGGCTGGGCCGGAGTTGCCGGGGCTCAACCGAACTCGGAAGAGCAGGCGGCCAAGGCGGTCAAGGGCGTGCGCGGCGTCGGCATCGTGGTGGACGGGGCGCTGGGCGAACCCGCCTGGAGCAGCGGGCCGTGGTACACCGGCTTCACCCGTGTCGGCAGCGCGGCGGCGGCGCCGGCGCAGACGAGGTTTGCAGTGCGCTACGACGACGCCTGCCTCTACCTGGCCGCGGTCATGGCGGAGCCACGCCTGGCGGACCTCAAGCACGGCGCCAAGGGCAGAGAGGCCGGAATCTGGAGCGACGACTGCGTCGAGTTCATGATCGATCCGACCGGCGACCGGGTCGAGTACGTGCATCTGGCGATCAATGCCAACGGTGCCATCTACGATGCGCAGGTACGCCAGGGTGGCCACGTGGTGAGCAGCGAGTGGGACTGCACGGCCAAGGTGGCCGGCAGCATCGGCAGCGACTCCTGGTCGGTGGAGGTGGCCATCCCGTTCACCGACCTCGGCCTGGTGCCGCGTTCGGCCACGCAACCCTGGGCCATCCAAGTCGGGCGCGAGCGCCAGGCCGGCGGCGCCCTAGAGTTGAGCGCCTACGTACACTCGGGCGGCTCGTTTCACGTGCCCTCGACCTATGCGACGCTGGGTTTGGAGGGCGCCGATCTGGCGCGCTTCCTCTGGGAGTTCAAGGGGCCCTTGGAGGACGTGGTGGTCAGTGGCGAGGCCGGACTGGCCTATCACTTCAAGGCGCTGGTCGCCAACGGCACGGGGCGGTTCCGTTTCACGACGCTGACGGCGACTCTGCGCGGCGCCGGCGGCAGCGCCGCGGTCAGCCGCACGGGGGGGCACGACGAGGGCCAGCAGCAGACCTACGCCTTCCAGATTCCGCTGCCGCAGCCTGGCGCCTACCGCTTGACGCTGGCGCTGAGCGACCGCGAACAACCCGACCTGGTGCTGGCCGAACGCCTGATCCCGCTCAGCCTCGCCTACACGCCGGTGCGCTTGACCGTACTGCGGCCGAGCTATCGCAACAGCATCTACGCCACCGAGAAGCTGGGGGAGATCATCAC
>CAIZKT010000109.1:0-4581 GCA_903933565.1 uncultured Victivallales bacterium
AGGATGGAGGCCAGGCTGCAGTAGTGCCGCTCGGGGGTGTAGGGTCCGCGGCAGGCGATCTGGGCCCGGCCCTCGAAGTGCGCCCGCGAGAAATCCAGGGTGTCGGTCGGGTCCACCCAGCCGGCATCGAAGTTGTGATGGTGCAACTCGCCCTTCTGCATGAGCGAAGGGGTGTAGCTGAAGGGCTGCGGAAAGCCGTCGCCAGCGCGCCCGAGCGTCATCGGCGCACCCGCGGCAGCCGCCACATCGCCGTCGCCGGTGGCGTCGATCACCACCTGGCAGGGAAAGACGTGGTAGCCATCCGCCGCGGCGGAGAGGACGCCGGTCACCCGCGAGCCCTCGCGCACCACGCCAAAGACAGTGTGCCCGCTGAAGACCTCGAGGCCGGGGCGCAACAAGGCCTGGGTCAGCACCTCGGCCCGGCCGACGGGATGATACCCACGCGCCTTGGGCGCCAAGGCGCCGCCACTGCCGGTGATGGATTCGTCAAACCGGTCCTGCGTGCCCCCACGCAGGCCGTGGTAGTAGGAGTGAATGCGCCCGGCCGAGCCAATGCCCCCCGCGACCGGCGCCGCATCCAGCACGGCCACGCTGACCCCGGCCTCGGCGGCCGCGATGGCGGCAAAGGCGCCGCCGGTGCCGTAACCCGCGACCACGACGTCACGAGGCTCGTGCATCTGCGCCAGGGCCGGGGGCAGGCGCACCTTGGGCAGGTCCTGTTCCGGGGCGGCGGCGAGTTCCCGGGAGCGGATTTGGTCGCACGCCGCCGCGGCGAGCCGGGGCAGAGCCCGGGTAGCGGCTACGGCGTCCCGACCAACCGCCTCGGCGGCAGCCAGGTCCGTGCCTGCCTCGAGGAGGTAGAGACCGGTCCCCTGGACGGCGGCCACCACCTCGTCGCCCTCGGCGACAAATTCTTCGCACAGGCCAGGCGCTACGTCGACCAGCGCCAGCGCGGCGAGGGTGGGGACCTGCTGTCGCAGCCAGGCGACGACCCCGGTCACGGCGTGCAGGCTGGCGCTCAGGAGCGCTGTTTCCGAACGCCCGTCGGCGATCAGTCGGACCCGCAGCAGCGCCTCGCCGGGCCAGGCCGCGGGCACAGCCTCGACCCGGTTGCCCTCGACCTCCAAGCTGGCGGGCACATCCCAGGCGGCGCCGTAGGCGGGCAGCTCAACCCCGGCAAGGTAACCGCGCCGTTCGAGCCGCAGCCGTCGCCGTTCAGGCAGTCCCACCGCAGCGCGCGCCAGCCCCTGGCCGGGGGTGGCATCGATGACCACGGGGGCCTTGACGCTCTGTCGGCCGCTCTTGCCGACCACCTCGACACCGGCCAGGCGGCCGCGCCGGTCGCGGAGCAGGCGCGCGGTCCGCACTTTCACCAGGGCCATCACCCCGGCGTCGGCCACGATACGGTCGGCGGCCAGCGTTCCCAGCAGGATGTCCAACGGGCGCTCTGGCGGCGCTCCCTGAGCGCTGGTATAGGCACGGATACGGTCGACCAGCGGGCTTGAGGGCAGCAGTTGCAGCCAGCCGGCGCTGAGGTCGGTAGCCAGGGTGGGTCCAGCTTCCAGCAGGCAGACGCGCCGCCCGGCCTGCGCCGCCGCCAGGGCCGCCGCCACTCCGGCCAGCGTGGCGCCGACCACGGCCACATCGCCAGCCCACACCTGCGTCGCGTCACGTCCAACAAGGCGAATCGGCTGCATGGTCAGGTCCTTTCAAACACGGGGGGCCCAGGTGTCCTTCTGGCGGGTCACCTGCAACACGCTCTGCCAGAGTTGGCCGCGCGGATCGATGCGGCGGCGTTCGCAGGTGGCCAGGGCGATGGGGACGTAGACGAAGTGCCCATGCCAGTAACCGACCACCAGATTGGTCATGCCAGCCAGCGCGGCATGCACGGCCTGTTGCGCCAAGTGCAGACAGAAGACCGCATCCGTCCCCCGCGCCGGCACGCTGCGAATCAGGTAGCTGGGATCGAAGTACTTCATGCTGTGCTCGATGCCGCGTTGCGCGAGATAGCCATGGATGCGGTCACGCAGGAAGGTGCCAATGTCCTGGTTCAGGACATTTCCCGAGGCATCTTTCTCGGTCGCCAGCTTGGCAAAAAGCTCCTGGCCTGCCCCCTCGGCCACGACCACGACCGCATGGTGCTTCTCTCCAAGCCGACGTTCCAGGGCCGGCAGGAAGCCATTCGGGCCTTCCAGTTCGAAAGGCACTTCGGGGATGAGACAGAAGTTGACCACGCTGTTGGCCAGCGAGGCATGGGCCGCGATAAAGCCGGAGTCGCGCCCCATCAGCCGGACCAGTCCGATGCCGTTGTAGGCGCCCTTGGCCTCCATGTGCGCACAGCCGATCACCGGCGCCGCCGCGTAGATGGCCGTCTCAAAACCAAAGGTGCGCTCCATAAAGCTCAGGTCGTTATCGATGGTCTTGGGAATACCGACCACACTCACCGGCAGGCCATGCGCCTTGGCCAGCTCGGCAATGTCGCCAGCGCCGCGTTGAGTGCCGTCACCGCCGATGGTGAAGAGGATGTTGATGTTCAGCCGATCCAGCGTCCGCACAATCTCCTCGGTGGACTGTTCGCCGCGCGACGAGCCGAGGATCGAACCGCCGTTCTCAGGGATGCTGTCAACGATGTCGGGCGTGAGCTCCACGGGCTTGTGGCCGTACTTCGGCGCCAGCCCGCGATAGCCGTACGGGATGCCGAAGATGCTGTCGACGCCGTAGGTGTGGAAGAGGGTGTTGACCAGGGCCTTGATGACGTCGTTGATGCCGGGGCACAAGCCCCCACAGGTGACGATCGCAGCCCGCGTCCAGGCAGCGTCGTGGTACAGCCGCCGCCGCGGACCCGCGGCCACGAAGGCCGGCGGCGGTAGCCCCTTCGCCAACAACTCCCCGTTGATGCGCGGGTCGGTGAAGTAGGCGATGCGCTCTTCGTCCTCCACAAACTGCACGCCGTCCAGCCGCGACTCCAGCGTCGGGCTCCCGACCCGCTCGATGTCGAAATTCAAGGCCTGTACCGCTTCGGGCGGCAGGCCCGTCTCACAACTTGCCATGGCACAGTCTCCTGAACAGCGTCGAGTGCAGGTCTCTCAGAGGCGCCCCAGATCAGACCGCGGCCCTGAGGCGCGGATCGGGGCCAGCGGACACTGGCCCACAGTTGCAGACGTAGTCATCGGGGTCCTGGCCGTTGCGCCGTAATTCCTCGCGGAAGCTATCCCAGATGAGCCGCTTCTCTCGGCAGAAGGCGACCGGGGTCTTCGGCGAGAGACGCAAGACTTCCTCGAAGACCACCCGGTACAGACGCTTGACCAACTCGTCCGGGAACTGCTGCGCGGTCTCGGGCAGGCTCTTCATGCCCGCCAGGAACTCGGCGTCGATCACGCCCGGAGCGAAGTCAGCGCACAGTTGCTTGTAGGTGTAGAAGCGCAAGGGCTCGATGGTGATGACTTCGGGCCGGATTTCCTCGAACAGACGCTGCACCATGTGCCGGATGTCCTTCTCCCAGCCCGTGGTGGGGACCATGGGACTGAAGCGAATGCGCACCGGGTAGCCCGCTTCCTGACACTTGCGGGCAGAGCGCAAGCGGGCCTCCATGGACGCCGACCGCAGCTCCACCTCGCGGGCCTGGGTCTCGTGCGACAGGCTCCAGCAACAGGTGGTGTGACCGCGATGGTCATAATCAAGCAAGAAGTCCACGTGGTCGCTCTTGCCCACGTACAACTCGAGGTACTTGTCCGGCTGGCGGGCAAACAGGTCGATCAGCAGCTTGCTGCCGCCATACTCCGGCTCCCAACAGACGATGTCCGAGCCGTTGTCCCATTGAAACAGGCTCTGCGCCGGCGACTTCACCATCTTCCCAAAGCTCTTCTCGATCTCCTCGACCCAGTCCTCCAGGTTGACGTAGAGCTCCGCGATATGCCCCAGGTTGCAGTAAGCGCAGCGGAAGTGACAGCCCCAGAAGGAGTGCAGCGCGTACGCCGGCTGGCAGACCTGACCGGTATCCCGACGGTGTTCGACGGAACCCGAGGCGCGCCAGTCGAAGCCGCCGTAGCCCGCGTATTGCGCCGGCCCCCCCCCTCTGAACAGCTCGGGGAAGGCGGCCTGCCGACGCTGCCGTTCGGCGGCGGAGTGGTGGTACAGGAACTGGTTGAAGATGACCACCGGCTCCACCTGGTCCGCCCGCGTGCCGTGGCGGTACCAGCGCGGCTGCTCCTCGCGCAGCAGTTGATTCAGGCCGGCGTCGTCCAGAATGACCGGCGCCGTGTTGCAATGTATGAAGGGCAACAGGCGCGTGATGCGCGCCATCGACCGCGCGTCGGCCGCCGCTTCGCTCTTGATGTACACCGCACGGGCGTTCACGGGAAACATGAGGCTGCATCTCCGCTTTTCAGGTGATGGCGGAACATAGCCCGCGGACGGCGCCCAGGCCACAAGCGACCCTTTGGACGGGCGCAGGTCAGTTCCGTAGGGGTTCGCTTGTGCGAGAACCGCAGAGGGTTGAGGGCCAGCCAGCCGTGGTGGGTCGAGAGACGAGGGGGGACGCGGAAGTCGCGGGTTCGCCTCTGCCTCTTCAGCCCCGAAGGG
>CAIZKT010000110.1:0-14874 GCA_903933565.1 uncultured Victivallales bacterium
GCGGCGTCCTCGGCGATGTCGTCCGCGGTCAGGTCGATCATCGGCACGCCGAACTCGTGAAGCCGCAGAAGGAATGTCACCCGGTCGCACCCGGCCATGGCCGCCGCGATACCGGATGACACGCGCTTCAGCTCGAACAGCTTCACCGCCATGGCCATGCGCGCCTCCTGCTCGAACTGCTCGGGGGACTCCTGCAGTACGTCAGGAAGCGATATGGGGTAGCTCACCAGAACCTGTGGCATAGCGGTCTCCGTCGCGGATCGGGCAGGCTTCACCGCGAAGCGCCGCCAACATGCTGTAACAGTACAGGTCGGCGCCACCCTCCGCAAGAGATAGCCGCGCCGCCTGGCTTCGCTGCTGCCCTGGCTTTCATGCATTCCCGGCCTTGAGTCCCGCCAGGACCTTCCGCACCGCCTCAATGGGGAGGTTGCGGGCCAGGTCGATCAACTGGTCGCGGTCGTGGATCTCTTCGGGATCTGCAACCGCCCCAAACTCAGGTAGCATCCCGACGGCGCGCCGGGTATCGTCGCCGGTCGAATGCAGGTAGATGTCGTGGACCATGCTCGACGCGTGCCCGACCAGGCCGCGGGTGGTGTGTTCGGGAGTCCCGCCACGGGCTAGGATGCTCACGAAACAGTGTCTCAGCGAATGGAACCCGGCCACGGCCGCGCGACGCTTCCGTCCCGGTCCCGGTTCGACCTCGGTGGTCGTGATTCCCGCCTTCTCGAAGTGCCGACGGATGATGCCGGCCACGCCGGGTTTGTCCCGACTGTAGCGCTCCGCCAGCGTCGGCATTACCGGCCCGGTCCCGCGGGGGACGCTGGCCAGGATGGCGCGCAGATGGGGGTGGACCGGGATGGTGAGCTTCCGGCCTTTGTACGCCGTTTTGCCCGGCAACCGGGTGATCGTGGACAGGTCCAGGGCGATGTTTCCCCACTCAAGGGTAGCGGCGTCGCCGAGACGGAAACCACAGTACAACCCGACGGCGAGCAACGTCTGCAACTCCCCGGTGGCGCTCTGGCATACGCTGGTCAGTTCGGCGAGGGTCAACTCGCGCCGGCTCTTCGTGGCGTTGGCCCGACGCTTCAGGTCGACAAACGGGTTCGGCTCCACGCCCGCCAGTTCCACCATGATGCGAGCGGCCTGTATGGCCAGGTTGACCCGGTGACCGGATAGGCCTTCAACGATCAAGGATTCGCGGAAGGCAGCAGCGTGATCGGTGGTCACGTCTTCAAGGTTGGCCACCTTCGCGACCTCTGCCCAGCGCACGAAGCGACCCCATAGCTGCCGGTTGTCGGTAATGCTGGTCGCGGATAGTTCGCGCTCTACCGGCCCCCGGTGCGAGCGCACATAGGGGCAGCGGTCCCATGCCTTCGCGATGGGTGTCTTTGGGCGGGCGGCAATATCTACCGCCTGGGCCACCTCCATTGACGACCTCAGCGCGTCCGCGGCCAGTTGCCGACGGTCCTGCTCTGACTTAGCAGAGTAGGGCCGGGTGAGCCGGTCCAGTTCGGCGCGGGCGCCGTCGGCGCTCTTCACCGGGTTGCCGTCACGGTCGACCAGCTTATGCTTGAAGCGCTCGCCGTTGACCTGATAGTCGACGTACCAAGTGCTGCCCCTCTGGAAGACTCTGCCCTTGGTGGTCCGCATGTCTCGAGCTCCTGCTCGGAGCCGGGTTTACATGGCCCGGCCCACTAAGACATACTGTGACATGCCACCGGGGGGTAGTCAATGCCTTTACCGGCCCAAACCGGCCCAATAATCAACATGTTAGCTTTATCGCAACGGCATCATAATCCGTTTGTCCCCAGTTCGAATCTGGGAGCCGCTACCACTTTTAGCCTCAAAACGCCTTCCTGGCGTTTCTTGGTACACCGCTGAAATGGGGACAAAATGGGGACAGCGGTGCATGAAGTGGGGACAAAGTGGGGACAGTCCAGTTCAGGCACGATTAGCCTTGCACCAGCGTCCCCTTCCCGCCCATGATCCCGCGCTCCCGTCCCCATGATCCCGCTCTCGTCTTTCCTGGCGATTTCGCTGCCTGTCCGTGAAATCTGCCGCTGTCCATGCACCGCGTCACTGTCCCCACTTCTGTCCCCACTATCCCGGCGACTGTCCCCACTTCTGTCCCCACAATCCAGGTGACACGGCCCGCCAGCGCCTCTCCGGCGCATCCCGTCGCCGTGGGCGGGTCTTTGCATGGTCGCGGTAGAAGCCGGTCGGGAATGGCCCGCCAGGCGGTCGCGACGTGATCCCCGTCATGGTGGATCCCCGCCGCCGATGTCCTACTCCAGAACCAGCAGGTGGTCGCAACGGTTTGAAACCGACGGGCGGCACTACCTGAGGCGGAACCGCTGTCAGGTTTTCTGCCCCATTATGCCAGGGTCGCGCACAACGTAAACCGTCGGCGTCGGCACTACATCGGCACAACAGGTTTCAGGTCCGTCGGTTCACGGTCAATCTGTGGTCTCCGGGCCGTGTGTCCTTGGAGCCTCAAGCCCCTGGGGCTGATGCGGGCGTAGAGGAGGTGGGTCATGGTGGCCTTGCAGCCGGGGGTTTACCTGGCGGCGGGGGTATGGCGTGCGCCCTACTAACCGGCTACTGACGGGCATGGGTTGGCGTCACTCCCGTTCGATGGTTATCTCCATGTACCGGTTGCTCGTGATGGTAGCCTTTATGTCATCGTGATAAAAGTGGACGGTTCGACCGGGCGCACAGGCCGACGCGATGCTGGCAAGGCTTAGGTCGGCCCCGTTCCAGGTGGGAAAACAGTTGCGTCCGAACGTGTCGCAGTATTGGAGTATCCTTAATGCCTGCTTCATGCCCTGAGTGGTCTCGAAGCTGGCGCCGTTGGCGTCGAAGATGCCCGAAATCATGGTCGGCGTCATCTTGACTGCCGCCTCGTTGTCGATGCTCTGCCAGACCAGAGTGCCGTCGGATGTCTTCTCCGGAGATCCGATATTCGCAAAGACTTGGGCTGGTGTTGGCCACGAAGCCCCTGTGGCTTGGGAAGATAGGATGACACGAGGGCATCGCTGGCCGACCGCGTACCCCAGCATGCAGGCCCCGAGTATGATGGCAGCGAAGCTACCCGCAAGGATGAGGTTGGCGCGACGGTTGCGCAAGGTCAGACCTCGAACATGACGGGCTTGACGCGGGGCGTCCGAAAGAACTGCGGCGGGGAAAGCCGTCAATTGCCCTGGGGCAGCCAGGACAGGGGGGCCATCATCGGTCGGCTTCGCGTCTGTGAGTTCGCGGTCCACGTCGATGTACTTGCGCTGGCTGGGCTCTGTCACGACGATACCCTCCGTTCTGTCCACGAGTACGGTAGCGCGTCAGCATGGCCTTCCTCGCGTCACAGCGCCGCGGGCGAGTCAACCGGCTGTGGAAATGGATGCCGGACGGGGATTGGCAGGGATTGGCCCGCAGCCTGGCCCCACTGCGCTTCTCTTGGGGACGGCCTGCACAAGACGCGCTAACGACAGACGCGATGGCATCGGGGCGCTGCTGAGCACACTGCCGCTCACCCCGTCGCCCAGCCCTCCGACAGTACTTCGGCCTGTTCCAGGACCGTCTGTGTGGCCTTCTCCTGTTTGTCGGGCGGATAGCCGAACTTGCGCAGGATGCGCTTAACCAGCACCCGGAGTTGGGCGCGGACGTTCTCGCGCACCGTCCAGTCGATGGTGACGTTGGCGCGGACCGTCTTCACCAGTTCGCGGGCGATGGTGCGCAGGGTCTCGTCTCCGAGCACCTTCACGGCGCTGTCGTTGGTCTCCAATGCGTCGTAGAACGCCAGTTCGTCCTCGCCCAACCCCAAGGCTTCGCCGCGTGCGCTCGCAGCCCGCATTTGTCTCGCGATGGCAATGAGTTCCTCGATGACCTGTGCCGTCTCGACGGCCCGGTTCTGGTACTTGCGGATGGCCTGTTCCAGCATCCCGGCGAACGAGCGGGCCTGCACGACATTTCGCTGTGACCGCGCGCGGATCTCGCCCTTGAGCAGCTTCTGCAGCAACTCCACGGCGAGGTTGCGTTGCGGCATGCCATGCACGTCGGCGAGGAACTCATCCGACAGGATCGAGATGTCGGGCTTCTTCAGCCCCGCGGCGGCGAAGATGTCCACCACCCCGTCGGACGCCACCGCCTTCGAGACGATCTGGCGGATGGCCAGGTCCAGCTCCTCGTCGCTCTTGCGCAACCCGGCAGTACCCTTGGCCAGCACCGCACGCACGGCCTGACAGAAACCGACCTCGTCGCGGATGGCCATGGCGTCCTCGTGGGGCACCGCTAGGGCGAACGCCTGCGACAACTCGGTCACGGCCCGCAGCAGGCGGTCCTTGCCGTCCTTCTGCGCCAGGATATGCTCCTGCGCCGCCGGCAGCAGCGACACGCGGGCGGTCGCCGTCCCGGTGGTCCAGCGCGACCAGTCGAAGCCGTAGAACAACCCGCGGCAGACCTCCAGCTTCTCCTGCATGACGGCAACCGCCTCGGCCTGGTCGATGGCCGTCTTGCCGGTGCCGCCGCTCGCGGTGTAGATCGCCAGTGCCTGCTTCAGTTCATCGGCAAGGCCCAGGTAGTCCACCACCAGTCCGCCAGGCTTGTCCTTGAACACCCGGTTCACCCTGGCGATGGCCTGCATGAGGCCGTGCCCGCGCATGGGCTTGTCGACGTACATCGTGTGCAGGCTAGGCGCGTCGAAGCCGGTCAGCCACATATCCCGCACGATGACGATGCGGAATGGGTCCGTCGGCTTGCGGAAGCGCTTTGCCAGCTCTTCGCGGCGGGCCTTGTTGCGGATGTGCGTTTGCCAGTCCAGCGGGTCCATGGGCGAGCCGGTCATCACTACCTTCAGCGCCCCTGCCTCGTCACCCGCCGGCAGCCCTGTGGCTGGGTCAATGCCCCACTGCGGCCGTAGCGCGATGAGCTCGCGGTACAACTCGACGCAGATGCGCCGACTCATGCACACGATCATCGCCTTGCCGTCCAAGGCCGCCAGCCGGTTCTCGAAGTGCTGCACCAAGTCCTCGGCGATGAGCCGCACCCGTCCCTCCGACCCTACCACGGCTTCGAGCTGTGCCCACCGGCTCTTGAGCTTCTCCTTGCGCTCGACCTCTTCGCCCTCGGTGGCCTCCTCGAACTCCGGGTCGATCTTCGGCCGCTCCGAATCCTTCAGTTCCAGTTTGGCGAGACGGCTCTCGTAGTAGATTGGCACCGTCGCCTTGTCCTCGACTGCACGCTGGATGTCGTAGACGCTGATGTAGTCGCCGAACACGGCGCGCGTGTTGGCGTCGGTTTGCTCGATGGGGGTGCCGGTGAAGCCGATGAAGGAGGCGTTAGGCAGCGCATCGCGCATATGCCGCGCCAAACCATCGATGAAATCGTATTGAGACCTGTGGGCTTCGTCGGCGATGACGACAACATTCCGGCGCGTGGAAAGCGCGGCACCCTCACCCCCGGCCCCCCTCCCAGTGGTAGAGGGGAGGTGGGACGCGATCTCTGTGAGGACAGCATCGGTGTTACTCACGACGACGGCGTTCTCGAAGCGCAGGACGGTGAGTCCTTGGGAACAGAGGTAGGCGTCGCGCTTCTGGTCGATGGCGCGCCTCTCCTCAGTGCGGTGGGGTTCGCCATCGCACTCCACGACCAGCTTCGCCTCGGGGCAGAAGAAGTCGAGGACGTAGGGGCCAAACTGGTGTTGCCTTCTGAACTTGGCCCCAGCCAGCCGCCGACTCCGCAGCAGTTCCCAGAGCATCGCCTCTGCGGGGGTCTGCTTGCGCCGAAGCTCCGCCGCACACCGCGCCAGCCCGGCAAAGTCAAAGCCTCCACGGTACTGCCCTGCTTCCCCTTCCGGGCTCCCTCGCCCATTGGGAGAGGGCTGGGGTGAGGGTTCAGGCGGCATGAACTTCTGTATAGTCGTGAAGATCACGCCACCCCCTGACACACGCAGAAGCTCGCGAAGATGCTGGCGACTCGACGCCTGAGTAGGCGGCTGACGTAACAGGTCGCGGCAGCGGGCGAAGGTCCCGAAAAGCTGGTCGTCGAGGTCGTTGCGGTCGGTGATGACGACGAGGGTCGGGTTCTCCATAGCCGGGTGCAGGATGATGCGGCCGGCGTAGAAGGCCATGGTCAGGCTCTTGCCCGAGCCCTGGGTATGCCAGACCACGCCGACCCGCTGATCGCCGGGGGCCCCACCGGGCTTGCGCCCAGCCTCCCAGCGCCCCGGTGGCGCTGCAACGGCACCGGCTTCCGCGGCCCGCAGGGTCTCCTCCACGGCCACGTTGACCGCATGGAATTGGTGGTACCCCGCCATCTTCTTGACCACGGCACCGTCGCCGGCATCCTCGAAAACGATGAAGTAGCGCACGAGGTCGAGGAACCGGCCCTTCTCGAAGACGCCTAAGAGCAACACCTCAAGCTCGCACTTGATGTGCTGCTCTCCCTCCCCCCCGCCCCCTCTCCCAGGGGTAGAGGGGAGTGAAGCAGGCGGCTGGCCGATCTGGCTCCCTCGCCCTGTGGGAGAGGGCCGGGGTGAGGGCAACGGGCGGGCGTAATCGTCCCGCCCAGTTGTAGTACGCCAGGGCTTGAACCACTCCTTACCCGCCCCCAGGGCGCCGATGCGGGCCTGCACGCCGTCGGAGGCCACCAGCGCCGCATTGGTCGCGAACAGCGTTGGGATCTGCGCCTGGTAGGTCTGCAACTGGTGGTAGGCACTCCAGACCGTGGCGTTCTCATCGGCCGGGTTCTTGAGCTCGATCACCGCCAGCGGCAGGCCGTTGACGAAGAGCACCACGTCCAGCCGCCGCGTGTGCTGGCCCTCGGCCACGGTGAACTGGTTCACGGCCAGCCAGTCGTTGCCATCGGGGTCGCTGAAGTCCAGAACGCGGGCCTTGTCGCCGGCAATCGACCCGTCATCCCGGCGGTACTCGATGTCGATGCCCTCCACCAGCAGCTTGTGGATGGCCCGGTTGCGGGCCAGGAGCGACGGCGCGTCGAGGCGCATGAGCTTACGGAAGGCATCCTCGATGGCGGGCGCCGGCAGGTCCGGGTTCAGCCGCACCAGCGCCGCGCGCAGGCGGCCCTCCAGGATCACGTCGCGATAGTTCGGGTCGCTGCGCTCGGCGCCGGGCTGCCCCACGGCGATCTCGGGGCCGTGCAACACCGTGTAGCCCAGCGCCAACAGCCAGGCCAGCGCGGCGTCCTCTACGATGGATTCGGTGAAGGTTCCTGGCATTTCCGTTTATGGTTCCCGTGTTGTAGAGGACGGCGCGGAGGCAGGTCTTCCGCATCGGCCGGCAACTACCCTCCCGCGAGCCGCAGGCTCATTCCTCTGGGCTTCCGGCACTCGCATCCAACGTCTTGATCCGGGGGGCCAGAACCTCGTGGAATCTGTCAAGCGTCTTGGCCAACCACTCATGCTGCCTCGGCCAATCATGCCTGTTGCTTGGGTCTGCGCTCATGTCATACGTACTGACGAAGCTGGACTTCTTACCGCCTGAAGCAAGCTGGGCGGTTGCGGGCTCGAACCGCGGCGCCCGCCACGCTCGAGACCTCCCCCCCGCGCACGTCCTCAGTCTGGGCAGGCGACGGGTCACGCTGGCGCCTTCGGCGAACGCCGTAACGGGAAAAAACGCTCGTCCTGCTTGATGTAGGGGGTTCCCGCCGCAATATTGGTAATAGCTCATCAACCATGTGTTGAAGGAGTTACGAGGCCGTCCTGCGAAGGGCGGCCTCAGCTTTTCCGGGTCCGCCAGTATTCCTCGTACTCCCTCCGCTTCTTCTCCCGTTGGTGCTCGTATTCCACGCAGAACGCCGTCCACGGCAGCACATACTCGCCTCGGTCCACCACGACTACGACGTAGCTGAAGTCAGGCAAGGCCAAGTGGACGCGGGCCTCGCCTCGACGTTCAGCCTGCCACCAGACGATGCGGTCCCCGAGAGTGGGGCAGCGCCCGGTGTATTCCTCCATGGTCGGCCGCGGCCACCGGATACGCTCACACCGTCGCAGATCGGGTGTTCGGTCGGCCTCGCTCTCGCCCTCCGAGATGAAGTGCCAGAAAGTGGCTTCCTTACCCTTCTCCATCGGCATACGCTTCAGCCGCACCGGCTTCCCGGGCCAGTTCGGCTTGCTGTCCACGAAGTCCCGTCTGAACCACGAGTGAAGGACCTTGACGTAGGTGTCCCAGTCTCCCCCGTACGCATCAAGAGGCACAAGCGGCGGCAGCCATGCCAGGGAAGAGTTCATGCGTCACCCCCCTGCGGCTGCCAGACGAAGATGTTCAGCTTCTCCTCGCGCAGAAGGGTAGTCTGTCGCAACGAGTACCCAGACCTCGTCCGTAACCGACCGACCAGCGCGACCTTGGCCGCGTTCGTGGACAGCCCTCTGTTCGCGTACCCCACGGCTCCAATCAGTAGGTCCGCCACCTGCATTACCTCTACCTCATGCGAGGCCACGATCTGAACGCGCTCGACGATTCGGCGATCGAAATCGTAGAGGTTGTTGCCGAGCACCTCATGCAGCTTCCTGATCTTGGCGGCCCCACGAGTGTCCTTCACGTCGAGGTAGATGCGATAGCGGTTTGTCGGATCGAGCAACGGACTTAGCAGGGTGAACATCATCTTGTAGTACCATGTGTCATGGTCCTGCCCGAAAGCAGCGTGCCGGAGTGCGTTCTTGTCGGGAATGACGCAGGCGCGGAAGTGAAGGTGGGGTGAGTCGAGGAAGCAGTCCACAACATCCAGGTATAACTGGACCTTGGCTGGCGAAACCTTGGTCCACTTCGTCTCGAAGCCTGGCTTCATGCCGTGCCGCCGTTTCACGGCGCGAAGCAGGTCGGCAGTTTCTCGCACCTTGTCTTGCGGGCACCAGACGGCCCCCAGGACCATGACCCTGTGTGCGTCGTGCTCCAAGTGGCAGCTTTCGTCGCAGTATATGCTGATCAACTGGTTCATACGCCCGCCCCCTCGGTCGCCATCGCCTCCCGCACCCGTAGCTCACCGGAGATGAGCTTGGGCAGTAGCGCATCGCGCACGGCGGCAAGGGTGCGGGACTCGCTTGTAGCCGCACTGGCGCGCTCGAACAGCGGACGTGCAACCATGCCAAAACGCTCCGCAACCTGCGCGGTGGGTACAATCTGCAGGTAATGCGATAGCGATTCCGCGGGGACGCGCTGACGGCCGCTTGACCCTGTCATGCTCTGAATCGCGAACTCGCGGAATACCTCGCTCCGCGCGAGGCAGTAGGCGAATTCCTCGGGGATCGGTGGTTTGGGGCGCAAGACGATATACTCCGTCGAGCCCCAGCCGACCTGGCCGTCCTTCAGGAAGTCCACGAAGGCAGTCTTGCCATTCTCAAGGCACGGCGTGATGCGCGCGACCAACGTATCGCCATTCATGAAGCGCATTCCCGAGCCAAACGGACGGTCCACAACTGCGTCCGCAGAATGCCCACGCGTTGGCATGTTCGCCATGTCGAGGTAGGGGACCACGGCGCCTTTCCGCAGCGGCCGTGTCGGGTTGACCTCGACCACGTCAGGTAACGCCACCACCATCCACCCCTTCGGGATCTCCCCCAGCTCCGACTCCTCGAAGGAGTCCGGAAACAGGTCGGCAAGGTGGGGCGGCAGGCCGGTGGGGCGGCCTTCGGCCTTGGCGCGGACGGGGTCGAAATCCACGAACCAGGCTTTGAACAGCGCCCGAGCCATCGCCTCCAGCGTCTCGTCCATCCGCCGGTTCAGTTCGATCTTGTCGTCCAGCGTGCCGAGGATGTGCGCGATGGCGCGTTGTTCGGGAAGCGGGGGATTGGGTACGGGCAGGGCCTCCAAGAGCGGAATCCGAAGGTTGCTGACTGTGGAGCCCGTGCCTTCACTCACGAGGATCTCATGTCGGACAGGTGCTGACTGCAGGGCGTACAGCAGGAAACGGCCGTCGGCTTTCCGTGGGTTGGGACGAAGCAGGACCATCCGTTGGCCTAGGCAGCAGCGGAGTCCCACGGGCACCATGCAGACCTCACCCATGGGGGCCTCGCGGGTGATGACCAGGTCACCCACGGTCGGCGTCGCTCGCCGGGTCCGGTCCGCGTAGTGGGCCTCATCGGTGTAGCTTGGGGTCGAGAGGTCAAGTCGGCCGTTTCGGATATTCTGATTGCGCAGGACAACCACACCTGAGTTCGTCCACACGGGCGTCGAGTGCGGGCAGTCGACGATCATCTCGCAGATGTCGGACAGTCGGGAGTCAGCCTCCATTCCCCACCTCCTTCCAGATGGGGCAGTCGGCCCAGTTGGCGGGGAAGCCCATATCGGGGCGGGGGATGGCGGGGAACTCGTCCAGGAGGGCGCGCAACCGCGTCGGCCAGCCGCTTTGCGGCGCTATGCGGCCAAGGCAAAGCCGACAGATGGTCAGGACTGCGAAGACCCGGCGGTTCTCCACCTTGACGGGCGTATGCCAGTCTGGGTAGACGTCGATGCGCGGGATGATCGGCTTGACGCCGTTCTCGCGGTTCCACAGTCGCCCGTGGTGGGCGCAGATGTTGCGGGCGGTGTTAAGGGTGAGAAGCCAGGAATCAAACACCGCCTCCGGCATCCCGAAGGCGCTGGCGACATCCTGTTTCACCTGATGGGACGCGCCGCGGTAGAAGGTCAGGACTGTCCCGAAGGACATGATCTCGGTGGCCATCCAGACCGGCAGGTCGTCGTGGCTGTCGCCGTACTTGGTATGGAAGTGCTCGACGAAGCGCTCGTGGCTGCGGTCGGTTTCTTTGCGCGCGTGTCGGACGAAGTCGACGCGCTGATCGCCAGTCAGCTTCGGGAGCGCCGTGGGGTCATCGGTGTAGCCGAAGGCTCCATGGGCATGGGCGTGGTGGTAGGCCAACTGCGAACGGACGGCGATCTCAACGCGTTCGATGGCGTCCATGACCAGCAGGCGGAGCCGGCGGTCGAAGGCGTAGCGCTGCCACACGGTCTCGAAAGTGGTGTCGGGCCGGAAGGTGTCGTCGGCTCTGCGGAATGGGTACCAGTAGCCGCTCAGGCGGTAGTAGTTCACCGCGGCGAGTCGCGCTTTCATCAGCTCACGGTCGCCCTGCATGCCGCGGCGGATGAACTGGTCGGCCTGCTGATCCAAGGTGAGCGCTGGCTTGTCGTAGATCACGACACGGCCCCCCTGGAAATGAAAGACCCGCCGAGAGATAGCGTGCCTTGCGGCAGAGGCCCGGCGGGTTTGCTGCCTGTACTATAGCACCAGGCTACCATGGACTGCAAGCGCGACGAGCAAAGGGGGCGCGGGCTTCGCATGCGGCCGTGTACCGTGCTCATTCCAGCACCTCCCAACGCCCTCCCTTGTCGGGGCCGATGCGGCGCAGAAGGCCTTGGCGCTTGAGTTCGGCAAGCCGGTTCTTGATGGCGCGGTCGCTCAGGCTTAGCCCCGCGGCCAGCCCGGCGATGGTAAGGGTCGGATCGGCGCGCAGCATGGCCAGGATCTTCTGGGAACGTATCAGGGAATCTTTCTGGGAACCTGGCCGGGCGGTCTCGCCGCCGGACGCCTCGGCCAACGCAGTGCGGATGGCGACCAGCATGAAGGCGACGAAGGGGCCGGCGTGCCCGGTACGGTTGGCGTCGTTGAGGGCAGCGTAGTAGTCGGCCTGGCGGTCGCGGACGATGGTCTCGACGGGCAGACCGGCGAAGACCGGGCGCCAGCGGGCCAGCATCAGGGTCTGCCAAAGCCGGCCCAGGCGGCCGTTGCCGTCGGGGAACGGATGGATGAACTCCAACTCATAGTGAAAGAGGCAACTGGTGATCAGGGGATGGTCCGGGCTGGCCTGGATGGCGGCGAACAGGGCAGTCATCAGGGCAGCAACGCGGGCGGCGGGCGGCGCGACGTGGACCAGCGTATCCCCGCGCTGGATGCCGACGGCCCGCGTGCGGAACGTGCCGGGATGGTCGAGGAGGGCGCGCATCAGGACGCCATGGGCGGCGCACAGGTCGTCCAGGCTGCCGGGGTCCCAGGAATCGAGCCGGCTGTAAGCCTCAAGGGCGTTGCGCACCTCCTGGATGTCCTTGGGGGCCCCGAGGACACGGCGGCCGTTGAGCACGGCCGTCACCTGCGCCAGGTCGAGGGTGTTCCCCTCGATCTGCAGGGAAGCCTGGACGCTGCGCACCTGGCCGTCCCGCCGCAGGCGCAGGAGGCTGGCCGCCGACTGCAACGCGGTCAGAGCGCCGACGCGTTCGCAGATATCGGCCACCAGCCCGGTGATCTGCGGGGTTTGCGGAACAGGCGGGAAAAGGGGTTCCTCGCCCTTGCCGGGGGTGCCCTTACGCGCCATACCCGAGTTCCTTCAGGTTGGCAGCGATGGCAGAGTCCAGCTTCGCGGCCTCGGCCTGCTGCTGGCGTAGGGTCGCGGCCAGGCGCCGCATCTTCTCGTCGAAGGGCTCCGCGTCCTCCTCCTGGGCCTCGGCGCCAACGTAGCGGCCGGGGGTGAGAACATGGCCATGCTTGCGGATGTCGTCGAGCCGGGCGGCCTTGCAGAAGCCAGGCACATCGGCGTAGGTAGCCGCGCCCGCATCGCCGCGCCAGGCGTGGTAGGTGCCGGCGATCTTCGCGAGGTCCGCATCCAGCAGTTCAAGGTGGGTGCGGTCGGCCATGGTCCCGAGCTTGCGCGCATCGATGAAGAGCGTCTCGCCGCGGCGGTCGCGCAACGCCGGGCGGCCGGGCGCCGCGGTCCGGCCCAGTTTGTCGCGCGTGACGAACCATAGGCATACCGGGATCTGGGTTGAGTAGAAGAGCTGGCCGGGCAGGGCCACCATGCAGTCTACCAGGTCGGCCTCGATGATGGCCTTGCGAATCTCGCCCTCGCCGGACTGGCCGGACGACATGGAGCCATTGGCCAGGACGAAGCCCGCGGTCCCCGTGGGCGCCAGGTGATGGATGAAGTGCTGCACCCAGGCGTAGTTGGCGTTGCCGGCCGGCGGGGTGCCGTAGACCCAGCGCTTGTCGTCTTTCAGCAGTTCGCCGCGCCAGTCGCTGTCGTTGAAGGGCGGATTGGCCAGCACGTAATCGGCCTTGAGATCGGGATGGCGGTCGTTGTGGAAGGTATCGCCGTGGCCGATCTGGGCGTCGATGCCGCGGATGGCCAGGTTCATCTTGGCCAGGCGCCAGGTGGTGTAGTTCGACTCCTGGCCGTAGATGGAGATATCGCCGAGCCGGCCACTGTGGGCCTCGATGAACTTCTCGCTGCTGACGAACATGCCGCCCGAGCCGCAGCAGGGATCGTAGACGCGGCCCTTGTAGGGTGCCAGCATTTCGACCAGCACGCGCACCACGTGCGCCGGGGTGTAGAACTGGCCGCCGCTCTTGCCCTCGGCGCTGGCGAAGCGCGCCAGGAAGTACTCGTAGACCCGGCCGAGGGTGTCCTTGGCCCGGTCCGCGGCGCTGCCCATGGCGATGTCGCTCACCAGATTGATGATTTGGCCGAGGCGCTGCTTGTCCAGGCCGGGGCGGGCGTAGTCTTTGGGCAGCACGGCCTTGAGCGAGGGGTTGTCGCGCTCGATGGCCGACATGGCGTCGTCGACCAGCGTCCCGATGGTCGGCTGCGGGGCGCTAGCCTTCAGGTGCTGCCAGCGGGCCTCCTTGGGCACCCAGAAGATGCGGTCGGCGCGGTACTCGTCCGCGTCCTCGGGATCAGCGCCTTGGCCCTTCTGGGCCTCCAGTTCGGCGTGCTTGGCCTCGAAGGCATCCGAGATGTACTTGAGGAAGATCAGGCCGAGCACCACGTGCTTGTACTCGGCCGCGTCCATGTTGTTGCGCAGCGCGTCGGCAGCAGCCCACAGCTTGGCCTCGAAGCCGAGGTTGGCGGTGGTATCGGTCGTCTTGCTCCTGCCCATGTCTCTCTCCAGGACGTAGCGGTGACTCCCCCCTTCGTCGACCGCCAGGACAGCCACAAAGGTGCCTCTCCACGGCAGCATTTCAAGCGGCCAAGCACGGGCACGGCCGTGGTGCTTGCACGGTACTGGCGCAGCGCGCGGATAGAACCGGTGCAGACTGGACGGGTATGGCGACTGCCCGCGGAACCGGCACTGGGTCGTGGCAGGCGGCGGGGAAACGCTTGTGGCAGGACTGCCACCACGCTTGTCTGCCGCCTCGCCAGGCTTCGCCCGCGTGGCTTCCTGCCTGTTGCGCGCCTCTTCGGCGAACATGGGCTCGATCTCGACCGCGATGCACGCCTTCTGGCTGGCGCTCAGGTCACGCCGACGCAGGTTCGCCGCGATCACGAACGCCACCGGGCTGTCGCCCGTGAACTGCTTGGTCGTCGGCGACACGCCGGCCAGCGCACAGGCACGCATCCGGTTGCGCCCGTCCAGCAGCACGTCGCCGAGCATCGTAAACGGGTGTAGCAGCCCGTTGGCCTTGATGTCGGCGGCCAGGGGCACACGCTCGGCACGACGCTGCACGAGGCCGTACACAAGGCGATGCACCCGTTCCTGTCGGTCGAGGACCGGGTACGGCTGGTGCAGGCGGCTGGCGGGGAAGAGGCCCTGGCAGAGAAGATCATCACGTACGCGCGCGGCGGCCAGGGGTTCAGCGGGCGGGCCAAGCGCATCGTCGAGCGGCTGTTCAGGGTACTGCGGCGGTACTTCGGGACCCCGGCTGCACAAGACAAGGTCCGTGACTTCTACGATCAACTATTGGGCGGGGGATTCGCCAGCAGGGAAGCGCAGGGGTTCGCTGGGCAGCCGGCAGCGGCGTACCGGAAGGTCGGCGGCGAGGTCCACCCGAAGTACGGCGACACCGATCCCCTCGGCAAGGGCGGTGTGGATCACCGCCGCCTCACCAGCGTCCAGGGCGTTGCGCAACAGCGGACTGAGAGCGCATGGCATCCGTCGTCGGTCA
>CAIZKT010000111.1:0-3531 GCA_903933565.1 uncultured Victivallales bacterium
CGGTTCCCATTCCGATTCGGCCGGGCAACTACTCAGGTTACAACTCGGGTGCATTTCCCTGCCCCAACGGGGCTGTGGCTCGGAGCCCCGGGTTGCGGCCATGGTGCCGCTACCCTGGGTCACATGGGGTAGGATACCATGACCACATCTGACCCAGGGTAGCGGCACCATGGCCGCAACCCTGGGCTCTGAGCCACAGCCCCGTTGGGGCAGGGAAATGCACCTGACTTGTAACCTGAGTAGCTACCCGTAACCAACCTGTGGTGTCAGGCTTTAGGACCGGGAGTAGCCTAGGCGTCCATTCCCTGGGTTGAAGCCACATAATACAGCAATGTGAAGCTAAAAGTCGGGGGTTGACCCCAAGTCTTACGCGAACCGCCCGGGTGCGGCTTGACGCGCCCGGCACGGACAGGCAGGTTAGGCCTGGCATTGGCGAACGGTAGACAGGCCGGATCTGGCCTGGCGACAGGGCTCAGTAATGACATCTCGCAATCTCATGTGGATGACCGCAGCCTGCCTGGCGGCGTGCGGCACGACGGTCCTGGCTGGAGACGGCCCCGGCCTCAGCGTGCGCGGCGGTCGACTTTCCCGCGAGGGTCGGCCGTACCGCGCCATCGGCGTCAACTACTGCGACCTGTTCCAGGAGCTGATCCAGGCACCGGGCGAGCAGCGCACCCTCGACGGCCTGCGCTTTCTCGGGCGGAAGCAGATCCCTTTCGTCCGCTTCTGGTCGTGCGGCTTCTGGCCCAGCGACTGGGACCTATACTTCAGCGATAGGGCAGAATGGTTCCGCCGCCTGGACCTGGTGGTAAGGACGGCCGATGAGGCCGGCGTGGGTCTCGTCCCCAGCCTGTTCTGGCGGACCGAGACCTACCCTGACCTGGTGGACGAGTTCAACCAGGAATGGGCTAACCCACAGAGCAAGACCCGTGACTTCATGCGCACCTATGTCCGCGAGGTGGTCACGCGCTACAAGGAATCGAAGGCGATCTGGGGCTGGGAGTTCGCCAACGAGCTGAATCTGTCCTGCGATCTGCCCAACGGCATGGAGTTCCTCGGCAAGCAGATGCCGGTCCAGAAGGTCGACCTGGCCAGAGACGAAAGAAACCTCATGACCTACCGCGTTGCCGGGGCCGCCTGGAAGGCCTGTGCCGAGGAGGTCCGCCTCTACGACCCGCACCGTTTCCTTACCACCGGCAACTCCATGCCACGCGAATGCGGCTGGCACAATGCCACCGAGAAGAGCTGGAAGCAGGACTCCAGCACCCAGGCGTATGACGTCTTTTCGTGGATGAGCCCGGCGCCGATGAACGTCGCCAGTGTTCACTTCTACCCCAGGTACGGCAAAGACCCCGCCTTTGGCGACGTCAAAGGTATCGCGCCGGTGCTGACCCTGCTCAAGGACTTTGCGACCCGGCTCGGACAGCCCCTTTTCGTGGGCGAGTTCGCCGCGGCGGCCCATGATCAGAAGAGCGCTCTGACCATGGAGCAGTTTCGGCAGCAGCAGACGGCCATTCTGGAGGCACTGCTGGCGGCGCGCGTCGACTTGGCGGCCTACTGGGTGTTTGACTACACTAAGGACCGCAAGGGGCCAGGGCTGGTCCGCGTCGACAACGAGTATGCCTGGGTGATCGACCAGATCGCGGAGTACAACCAGAAGATTCAGGCGCAGCTGGCGGCGGAGACGCCCTGAGCGGCCGCGGCTCGCGGCCACTGCCCACGGGGCCGTGGGCGTGCCCAAAGGAGGGTCGGTCATGTCACCACCGTGCAGGGTTCTTGTCTGGGTGTCCGCCTGGGGGCTAATGAGTATGGCCGGAGAGACGCTCTATAACGGCATCGTTCTGCCCGAGGCTTGGCCGCCCAAGGTCGTTACCCTCACCCGGACGCCGCTGGCACCGCCGCCGTATCTCGCGGCGCCGCCTGCCGTCATCCCCATCGATGTCGGCCGGCAACTCTTCGTCGATGACTTCCTGATCGAACAGACCACCCTGCGGCGCTCCTGCCACCCGGCAGAGTATCACCCCGCCAGCCCGGTGCTGCTCCCCGAGAAGCCCTGGGAGGGCCTGCGCGAAGGCTCGCGACGCTGCGGCGCCGGCGTGTTCAGCGACGGCGTCTGGTACGATCCCGCCGACCAGCTCTTCAAGGCTTGGTACTGGGGCGGCGCTCTCGACCGCGATGTCCTCGGCTACAGCACCTGCCTCGCCACCAGCCGGGATGGCATCCGCTGGGAAAAGCCTGACTTCGGCGTCGTGCCCGGCACCAATATCGTCCTCGCCGACGAAGCCGACCGCCGCCGGAATTCCAGCGTGGTGTGGATGGACCTCGATGACCCCGATCCCGGGCGCCGCTTCAAGATGTTTCGGGTCGCCACTCATGAGGAAACCGTCGAGAAGGCGGTCAGCATGCGGCACGGCATCCGGGTCAGCTTCTCGCCCGACGGCATTCACTGGACCTTCGCTGCCGACACCGACCCCACCGGCGACCGCTCCACCGTCTTCTATAACGCCTTCCGTAAGGTCTGGGTGTACGGCATCCGCACCGGCTCGAAGGAGGTCAGCCGCTGCCGCGACTACATCGAGACCGCCCATGTCCTCGAGGGCATTCACTGGTCCGCGGACCAAGCGACCCGGCGTTCCGGCCTCTGGGTCGGCGCTGACGAGCTGGATCCGTCCCGCGAGGACCTGGCGTTGCGCCGGGTGCCCGAGCGGCCTTGGGACCTGGTGCCCTCGCAGCTCTACAACCTCGATTGCATCGCTTACGAGAGCGTCATGCTGGGCCTGTTCTCGATCTGGCGCGGCCATCCCGCCGACGGCCGGCCCAAGATCAACGAGGTGTGCGCCGGTTTCAGCCGTGACGGCTTTCATTGGTCGCGCCCTGACCGGAAGCCGCTCTGCCCGGTTTCCGAGGACAAGCAGGCCTGGAACTGGGGCAATGTGCAGTCGGCGGGCGGCTGCTGCCTGATCGTGGGCGACAAGCTCTATCTCTACGTCACCGGCGCCAATCGCAAGTTTCCCGGCAGCGGCCTCGATGCCACCTACACCGGTCTGGCCACGCTCCGCCGCGATGGCTTCGCCTCGATGGACGCGGACGCCACGCCAGGCACGCTCACGACGCGCCCCCTACGCTTCAGTGGCCGGCGCCTGTTCGTCAACCTCGACGCCCCTCGCGGCACGCTGCGGGTCGAGGTCCTGAACCCGGCTGGCCAGCCCATCGCCCCCTTCACCGCCGACGCCTGTCTGCCCACCGCGGTCGACAGTACCGCCCAAGCCGTAGCCTGGAAGGACGGGACGGACCTTGGCGCCTTGGCGGGCCAGCCCGTTAGGCTACGCTTCCACCTCACCCAGGGTCGTCTCTACGCCTTCTGGGTCAGCCCGGATGAGAGCGGTGCCAGCCTAGGTTTCGTGGCAGCTGGCGGGCCTGGCTTCAGCGCCAGCCGCGATACCGTCGGCCCGGCGGCGAGCCGCACCGCGGCGGCGGCCGCCTTGAAGTAGGACGCCGACGGTGGAGCCCACTGGAGAGACGCCTGGCCTC
>CAIZKT010000112.1:0-11467 GCA_903933565.1 uncultured Victivallales bacterium
AGGTACACCCCCTTTTTCCACACGGAAACCCGGTATGCTCACGACAAAGTGACACTATTCGACTGCCTGCCAATCACTTGCAAGGCAAACGGCTGATCGGCGGATCAAGAAGTCTGAACTTGCCGGCGACAACCTCGTCTTCCAGTTCCGTACGGTAGGAGCATCTGGACGTATCCCCGACCGTTTCTGCCGGGAGCTGATTCCTCCCCTGCACCCACCGCCCGAAGATGCGACTTCCTGACGGCTCCGGTGGGGGCGGCCGCGCCAGTTCTTGCCGCGACCCCTTGACACGGTGGGGATTCCGGGTGTACTGTACACCCATTGAGCCCCGATCAAGGGCTCCAAACCCGAGGGAGATTCCCGACCAAGTCATGGACAACCGGCAGTGAGACCCGCAAGGGTCTGGCGGCTCCTCGGTGCCGTTCTTGATCGCGCTGCCGGTTGTCCTCTTCCCCCGATCAAGGGGAAGAACAACCGAGGAGGTGTCCCATGACACCGGATCGAGTCCCGACCCCGCAGCCTGATCTCCTCTCCCCGTCCCCCGCGAACGCTCCGCCGGTCGAGGTCCTGCCCGCGGAAGCCCTCCAGACCTTGTACTACGCGCCCGTCGAGGTGCGCCAGCAGGTCCGCATGCTCGTGCGCAACGAGGAGCCCTGGTGGGTCGCCAACGATATCTGCGCTCGACTCGGGCTGAGCAACCCGCGCAAGGCCGTTGGTGACCTGGACGAAGACGAAAAGGGTGTAACTACTGGTGACACCCTTGGCGGCCCCCAGGAGATGCTGATCATCAACGAATCCGGCCTCTACTCCCTGATCCTGCGTTCCCGCAAGCCCGAGGCGAAGGCCTTCAAGCGCTGGGTAACTCACGAGGTCCTGCCCACCCTGCGCCGCACGGGCAGCTACGGCGGCGGCTTCTTCCCTGGGGGCGGCCGCCAGTCGGCGGCTGGGAGTAGCCATCGGCGTTTCCGGCCCCTGGAGTTACGGCCGGGCGCGGATCTGCCGCGTCGGCGGGCGGCCACGGTGTGCCTGAATGCCTGGCGGTTGCTCGTGGCGAAGCGTGACGGGAGCTGGTTCCACGTGTTCGACTTCCCCTTCTCCGTGAGCACGGTCTACCGCTGGCTGGCGGACCTGGAGCGGATGGGGGTGCGCTTCGCGCGTCCCGGCAGAGGAGTGGGGGGCATGTACCGGATCGAGTTCGTGCCGCCGACGCTGGCCATTCCCGATCTGCCCGCCCCGCCGGTGTGGCCCGAGGTCCTGGCGACATCGCCGGAGGTGTCCCATGAATAAGCACCTCTCGACCGAGGCCGGCCTCCGCCTCCTCCCTTCCCCCGCCCCGGAGCCCACGGCCCAGGGCGACGCCCTGCCCCGTCCCGCGAAGCGGATGCCCTTACAGTTGTCGATGTGCGGCGAGTACGGGGATGGGGTCTGGCGTCTCAGCCAGGAGCTCGGCCTGACCCGGGCCGAGGTCGCGATCCTGGCGCTGACGCGCGGCCTGCCAGCGGTGCGCCAAGAGTGGCGCCAACAGCTCGAGGCCTATTCCCGTGCCGCCCCGGCCTGCACCCGCCTCCGCTCGATCTGCGCCCGCAACTTCTACGAAGCCGCGACCCGCCCGGAGCGGCGGGACATCGCGGCGGCCCGTCAGCTCGGTTCCTAGCCCCATCCCGCTTTTGACACCAGCGGCCGCGGTCCTCCCCCTCCGAAAGGATCTCGGCCGCTCTATTTCCCGTTCCCCGGCCGACAGGTATTTCTGCCCCGCCGCTACTTCCCCGCCGTCTGCGAGGCCCCGCCGGCCATTAGGATCGTTGTTGCCGCCGGTAGACGAACAGGCCGGCCAACGCCGCCAGGGCCGCGATCAGCGCCGACATCCCGGCAATACTGCGGTCTGACATCAGCAGGTCGCGGGCCACCCACAGCGTGCCGCCGATCACCCCGGCCCCGATCACCTGTCCCAGCAGTCTGGCCAGCGTCGAGGCCCGCAACGCCGAGCATTGCAGCGCAAACTGTTGCTCCTGGGTGCGGCGGGTTGCATCGAGTCTGGAAGCCTGTTCGCGTTCGGCCATGACCAAGATTCGGTCGGCGGCGCCGGGGAGCGCCTCGTCGTAACGGCGGAACTCCTCCGGATGGGGCAATGGACCCTGGTGCAGAACCGCCGTGATCTCATTCGGGCCGTGGGGCAGAGGCTGCGGGGCCGCCGGCATTCTATTCTTTCCCATGGGAGGCTTCCGTAGCCATGGCCCCGGCCAGATAGCCGCCGACTCTCCGCCAGTCGCCGGCGATGTTGTCCCGGTCCTGCGCCGCCGGCGGCGCCGACGGCAGTTCCACGGCGGCCGGCCCCTCGGCGCCCAGCAGAATGCCCGGATCGACGATGTCGGTCAACCCCTGCACAAACGCGCCGAACACCTGCGCCGCCAGCGTCGCATCGCGCCGACGGCCGGCCTGGCTTTCCGAGTTTTCCGAGAAGGCGTTCACACCGATACTGTGGCATGCGGGCCATGCCGAGTCAAGCGGGACATTCGCCCCGTCTGCAAGCCCCGCCGTCTGCAAGACCCGTCCGCAGGGCCTAGGGCCGCGGGTGGTCTGCCTGCCACTGCTCCAGGTAGAGTTTCACGTCCTTCGGCGCTTCATTGATCGTCCGGCGGTCGGCGGACTCGCCGCGTTTTTCCTGAATCTCCCATGCCCGCTTCTCAATCTCCCCTGTGTATTGCCTGTACACCTCCTCTTCGGCCGGCGACAGGTCGATCAGCTTATCGTCGTCCGCCCGGCGCGCCGCCAACAGACTCTTGGTCAGAGAGATCCCCGCCCCTTCCGTCGTCCTCTGCTCGAGCTCATCGCGCCGCATCGCCTCATCAATGCCCCGATCGCTCACCTTCAGGAAATTACCCACCACCACATTGATCACCCCCAGCGCCGCCTCACTGTCGAGCGTCTGCAACACCCCAGGCAGACCGCTATCGCGTTCCTCCTGGCGCTTCCACTTCGGTTGCAGATTGTAGACCGCACCCATACCATTCTTCTGCCACGCCCACTGCGCGTACTGGCTCCACACCTCGGCCTGCGGCGTGCCCCGCGCCTCCCAGGTCAGGCGGTCGATAATCGGCCGATGCGTCCAGGAGTCGACCGGGTTATTTCCCGCCGCCACATCCAGCCCGGCGAAGAGCGTGCTTATCCAGGGCACAAACGCCGTCGGCATCTGATCCGCGCCGTAGGCGCCCACCTGTTTCGCGATGTCGGCGCCGGTAGCGCCCACCTGTCTTGCGAGGCCCCCGACGTCGACTTTCGTGTCGTCGTCCGCCAGCTTCATGGCCCCGTCCATCATCTCCTTCAGCACCCCGTCCAGCACCACATTGAGCTGCCGGTCCGTCTCGTGCAGCGGCAGCCGCCAGTAGAGCACCTTGCGCGTATCCTTCGCAATCCCGTACGGGATCACAAAGTAGTTCGCCAGGTCGCGCGGGTTGATACTGCGGTAAATCGCGGCGGCCTCCCGCAACCTGGCCTTCCACTGCGGCTGCTTTCCCACCGCGTCCCACGTCAGGACCGTATTCGCGTACGCCGGGTCCGCGACCTGCACCATATCGTCCGGCGTCCCTTCCGGCGGCCGGTTCTCCTTCTCGTCCCCGATCTCGTCCAGCCATCGGTCCACCAGGCCGTACGCGAGGGCGCCCACCACACAGCGGTACGGCAGCCAGACCAGCAACCGCTTCGCCATCACCGTCCTGTCCGTCATAGCCGCTTCCACGTCGCTCTTGAGCCCCTGCACGCCGACATTCGAGAACAGCACCAGACTGTTCGACAGCCAGGTACACGTACCCCGTTCCAGCACGTCCGGCGTGCCCAAGAGCGAGCGCACCCTATGCGTACGCTCCGCCGCGTTCATCTCCGGCCTGTACTTGCGTAGATAGAGCTCCGCCGCGACCTTATTCAGCCGTTCCGAGAACTGCGCGCCGCGCTCCATCGCGCCGCGTAGCGCGTGCCAGCACCGTACCGCGGCCGGCCTGTCCGCGTCCACCAGCCCCCCCAGGCCGAACATCTGCAACAGCCGCCCCGTCTGCGTCTTCAGCGTCTGCACGTCGCGCAGGTCCGTCTGCGTCACCAGCGCCCCGCGCTCCAGCATCTCCGCGATCAACGGCGGCGTATTCCCCGGCGTCGTCTGCCACAGCAACTTGCCCGCCTGCACAATCTCCAGCGGCAGCCGCCAGGGCGCGAGCGTGCCCATCCCCGGCAGGTTAAACAGCGAGCGCTGCACATCCCGCAACGGATTCGCGATGACAAATCTAGGGTTCCACTTCACGAACACATTCCGGTAATAGTCCGCCATCATCGAGAGTCCGCGCCGGATGTTCTTCATACTCTCCGTGTCGAGCGACTGGCACATCCTCGCCACGTCCACGTCGACACTGAACGTCTGCGTCTGCCCGTCCTGCTCATACGTCATCAAGCCGCGTCCGGAGTCCCTGTCCGGCTCCACCGCCTCCAGCCCCTTGCCGTTCCAGCGCATCTCGGCGGCCGCCACCAGCTCCGGGTGATACTGTTGCAGGAACTTCACCGTCGACTCCCGCGCCAGATTCCGCAGCATCGCCGCCAGCAGCCTCTGGTCCTGCATCATCGTCGCCGCCAACGGCGAGGCGATCTCCTTCAGCGTCCCGATCTGGTCGTGGATCCTCAGCCCCGCGCCACTCCCGCGCGTGCGGTCCAGGTAGTCCACCACGTCGAAGTGTACATAGTTGCGGTTCGTGCGCATCAGCTCAATAAAGTCCGCCGTGTACACCCCAGACCGTTCCAGCGGCGTCACCACCAGGCGGTTGCGGAGCTCGGCCAGCCGTTCCGCCGCCGCGGCAAACGCCGCCACCCCCGCCGGTCCCACGCACCCTTGCTGCGCCGCCAGCATCTCGTCGGCCTGGGCGGCCGTGGGTTGCTCCGGCGGCTGCTCCCGCATCTGCTCGACGAGAATCGCCGCCGCCGAATCCGGTCGGGCTCCGCCCGGGTTGGCCAGATCCGCGCGGTCCCCCTGCACCCGTTTACACAGCAGGTACTCGTCGAACAACTCCAGAGGCAGATTCGCCCTCTTGAGCGGCGCGATCACCTCGTCATAGACCGCGCGCGTATACCCTTCGAGCCGCGTCGCGGCATAGCGCGCATTCGCCCAGACAAACAGCGGGTTGTCCTCCCTCGCGACCTTCGCACCCGCCTTGGCCGCCTGGCGCACCAGATCTCCCAACCGCGCCGCCCGGCTGCTCAACGCCGTACGCACCTCCAGCCAGCCTTGCGCGAGCGAGAACCTCGTCTGCTCATACATCTTCGCCCACGCCTCATCGCCGCGCCGGAAGCCCTCCTGCCAGCCTCGCCGTAGCGTCCCGATCCCCCGGTCCAGCCCACACAGCAACTCCTCCTGCACCTGGCGCCAGGCCGCGGCGACACTCGGACGCGCCCGCAGGTAGCCCCGCCACGTCCGGTCGAAGGTCGGGGCCCGGGCCTCCAGCTCCGCCGGCGCATTCAGCAGCACACTCATCGCATCCGCGTACAGCTCCGCCGGCTTGTAGCGGTACTGCGTATACGCCGCATCCCCCTCCACGTCGAACGGCTTCCACCACTGCGAGAGGTTCCGTAACTCCGTCATCATCTCCCCGCGAGAGACCAGGCCGCGCGCCTTCACCGCTTCCGCTAGCAGTTCGTGATAGCGCTTCGCCACCGCCCCGTTAAACGCCTTCGCCTGCCGTTTCGGGTCCAGTGCCGTCGTCCGCCGCACCGTATCCACCGCCTGCCGTCGCAGCGTCTGGCGCTCGCGGTTCGAGATCAGCTCGTGCGCATTCTCCGGCGTATCCTGGATCATCCCCGCCATATACTTATTCAGCGCCGCAATGTGGCCCAGGATATTGCCGCGCCCGAGCGTCTTATCATCCAACCAGTCCGCCAGGTGCCCGACCTCGTGCGCCAGCGTCCTCAGCACATAGCCGTGGTCGCGGCGGAACACATCCAGTCGCACCTGCCCCTTGTGCGCCTTACGCCGCAGCACCAGCTCTCCATCCTTGATCTCCGGGTTCCGCGCCCGGATATCGTCCACCAGCATCTTCTCCAGCGCCTGCCCCTTCTCCGCATTCCGTGGCAGCAGCACCGACGCCAGTTGCGGCCCGACAAAAATGTCCGCCCGTAGCTCGATCGCCGCCGCGTCCCCGCCCGCCCTGAACACCCCCAGCGCCCCCCCGTGCGCCGCCCGCAGCTTCTCCATCACCCCCGGAACCTTCCCGGCCAGCATCCGCGTCGCCATCTCCACCAGCACATGCAGCGTCAGCACCGGTTGCCCCACCTGGGCGCCGCCCTGGCCCGTGGGGATGTCCCTCCCCGGCGGCGTTGCGGGGCCTTGACTTCCCGCCTGCCCCGGCGTACCTTCCTCTCGGAATGCCGGACGGCGAGAACCCCGGTTCGTCGAGCCGTCCGGAGTCGGGTTGGGGACGCCGGGGCGCCGCCCTTCACCTTTCTCCTCCCGCGCCCATTCCACGCGGAATCCTTCCTGGCGGCTCCCCGTTGTGAACGGAAACTGCGTAATCAGGCGCGAGTCAAGACGGCCCTGACTGTCGATAGCGCCGTCCGGCCTGACCACCACCATATGTACGTCCCCATTCGCGTAGGCCCGCACATAAATACGGTTCCCGCTTTGCGGGTCCGCGATTCTGACCGCCGCGTCCTGTAGCGTCTGCGGCACATTTGGCAGCATCGCCGCCTTGGCCGGGTGCAGCTTACGGGTGTCCTGGTGGCGCATCATGTGCCAGACCCGTTGTCCGAGCGATCCCGCTTCCGGGTTGTCGAGCCGCACCGTGCCACCATCGGCCGCCGTCACCACCATCGGCCACGCCTGCACCACCGCCGCGCCGCGCGCCACCACCGTCAAATTGTCCGCCGCCGTGTCGAGATACTGCGGTTCCACATCATCCAGAGGCAGGGAGTGTTCGCCAAACGTGTCTCCCGTCCGATAGGCGATTGCCGCCATCGCCGAGGCGTTTTCCACCCTGTCCTTAAGGCCTCCGGCCAGCAGTGCGTCATAGAAGTCCCCCAGCCTGTCCCGGCCCGTCTGCAATCCGCAGATCGCCCGCATGCGGCGCAAGAGCCGATCCGCGATCCGCCGCACCACACCCACCAGCCCCTGGCCATCGCGAGCGTACTTCACGATGCCCTCGGCCCGCTTCTCCTTGCTGGGCTCCGCCTGCACCAACTCCAACCGTTCCGCGTCCGACAGTAGCAGCTCCTCCGCCTTGTGTACCCCCTCGTGCAGCGCCGTATCTGCGAGGTCCGCACCGTCGCCGACAATCTCCGCCCAGACCCCCGTCCACTGCCCCAGTGCCTTCCGTCCCTCGGGCGAGGCAATCGCATCCACGAACCGCAGGTCCGCATCATCCCCGAACATCTGCCGCCACAGCGCCCGCGCCTGCGCTTCCGTCTGCCGTGGTTGGCGCCCTGCGCCCTGCGTCTCGGCGCTTGCTTCCGCCAGGCGCAGTTCTGCCGTCCCCTCGGGCGTGGGCGCTACAGAAGCGCCCTGCTCCCGCGGCCTTCCCTGGTCATCGACCCGCGGCTCGTCGACGGTTCTCCCCGGCTTGCTAATGCCGGAAGGTAAGCCATCCGTACCGGCCTTTTCCATTTTCATCCCCGGATCGAGGACGGGCGTGCCATCTGCGAAGTTGACTTCCCGCAGCAGATCGCGTACAGTTACAGCAGTGGCCGTCGAGACAGGGGATTGTCTGGTCGCAAGGCCAGCATCCGTCACCTCGGCGGCCCTTTCCACTTCCACGGTCTCCAGATCGTAGTGTCCCGTCCCCCGGTTCGGGTCGATGAATTCCTTCGCCTTGAGGCGTACCCGCAAAAGCCGTCCGTCGACGCGTACGGCCCCATAGAACACGTGCATGGCCCGGATCGAATGTTCGTCACCCTCCTTCGTGGGCGGATAGCTCTCGGCGTACACCGCGTCGGCAAGCAGATCTCCGAGCACGCGGTGCGCGGCACCCTTGTCCGGCGAGTACTCCCGAAACAGCGAGTGCCGCAGGGCGTTGACACTGACGTTGATCACGATGCCGGAGTGCCCGTTGGTCCGTTCCGTTCCGGCCCAGTGCTTTACTTCCTCCCACATCCGGAGTGGCTGCCCGGCGCCGGCCGCTCCCGCGTCCAGAACTGGCACCTCGACGGCGCCGCGTTCCTGTTCGTCCATGTCCCTGAGGGCTGGCCGTGGATTGCCGACCGGTGTCTTGGCGTTGCGGGCCGGTCTGGCCTCCCTGACCGCGGCATCCGTCGGCCCCGGCGACGGCAGACTCGCGGCGGCCGCCGTCCCGCCGGCCTTTCCGGGCTTCCCCATCCCGTCCAGATACGCCTGCATCTCCGCCGCGGTATTGATCACCACCGGCCGCATGGGCGAGAGACTGAACGCCAGGTCACCCCCGCGGTTCCCGCCGGCCGCAGGACCCGTCTCCGGCGCCCGCTCGATGGCCTCTGGGTGCACCGTCCCTCCGGCCTCGACCGTTTGCGTGCCGTACCTCTGTCCCCCCCGCAGCGTCACCGCGCCCGAATCCGGGTCGATCCGCGTCACCGCCAGGCGTTCCCCCTTCACCGTCAGCACATCGCCCGTGCGCAGCGAATCCACCTCCACCGCCTCCCGCTTCCCCTTGCCAGGCTGGCGCACCTCGGCCTCGAACCGTCCATCCTGCTCATCCGCCAGGTCCTGCGCCTGCTCCTCTGCCGCCGCGCGCCGGTGTGCCGCCGTCTCCGCTCGTAGCGCATCCCAGAGAGCTTGGGCCGAATTCTCCTTCAGCGTGCCCGCGTTAAAGAGCGTCGCCGCCAACTCGTCCGGGGCCATCCCGCTGCCGTCCCTGGGTAGGACCTTTTCCGTAAACGGCGCCAATGCCTGCGCGTCCTCCCGTGGGTCCGGCTGCCCGTCATATTCGTTCCCCGGGTTACTCGCCCGTTCCTTCGGCCGGATGCCCCCGTGCCGCAGAACCCCCTGGAGCACCCGCGCCTCCTCATTCGGCACCGGCGCCCGGCGCCCCTTCCGCGCCACCGGGGCCGGCGCCGGGGCCGCCGGCTGCATCGTCACCTTGAGCGTGCTCGGTTGCGGCGGGGCGGCCACCGTCCCAGGCACCCCCTCCGACTCCTGTGCCCCCTTCGGCCTCAGCGTCGCCGCTTCCCCCGTCCGTTCAGTCAGTTTCGTCCGTTCCGTCCGTTCCCCCTCCACCCCCGCCACCTCTCCCAGCACAGTCCGTAGCTGTTCCAGATGCCGCCGTTGCGTCTCCCGCAGCCGGCGCAGCACCTCGGCCACCTTCCCTTCCCCATTCAGCTTCACCTCCCGCTCAATATCCGTCCCCGTCTGGGCGATGTCCCGTTCCATCCTGGCAATCGGGTCATACTCCGCCCCGTCTGCCATGGCCTTGGTGGGCGGTGGCGGCGTCCCCTTCGTCCCATCCGTCCCCTTCCCGGCCACCGCGGCTTGCCCCACAGTCGGCGCCGGCCCCGGCAGAATCTCCACCTGCCCCGTAAACCCCGGCCTATCCTCATCCGCCGCCGCTCCCGCCGCCGACGCCGGGTCCACCGCCCTCGCCCCCGGCTCCACCGGCCCCACCGGCTCCGCCTGCGGCCTCAGCCCCGGCGTCGCGGCCTCAGCAGCGGGCGCCTTAGGTTGCGGCGCTGGCGGGTAAGTTCCTTCTGGAACAACGAGGTAACCCCCTTCCTCATACATCGCCTTTCGCAGAGGTAGCCCCGCCTCGCGCCACGCATCCGCCAGCACCGGCTTCCCCTCTCCCGCCGCCTCCCATAGCGCCTTACCGTGTTCGGTGGTCAGGGTCGAATCGCCGACCTTTGGCAGATTGGTCGCAACCCATACATTCTGCGGCATTCGATAGGCGTTCGGGCTTTCCCCGGCCACGGTAAAATCTCGCGGTCCAAGCCGGTCCTTGTACTCTTTCGCGGTCATCATTTCCACTGGTGGCGCCGCGTCCGCGTACCCGTTAAACTTAAGCCAGTCCTGCCTGGTGAAGCCAGGTCTCAGGGGCTCAGGGTCGCTCTTTTCCGCCCCTGGTCCTGCCTTCGGCACCGCCTGCGGCCCCGGCGCTGACCCCGGCCCCATCCCCGCCGGCGGCTCCACCAGCCCCGTCCCCGGCTCCCCCGTCGGTTTCGTCAGTTCCGTCCGTTCCCCTGCCAGCCCCGCCGTCGCAGCCTCAGGCGGCACCACCGTCCCCCGTTCCCTCAACTCCCGCATCACCACGAGTCCCTTGCGCATCGCCTCAGCGGCCGCCGTCTGCCCGTGTGTCGCCACCTCCTCATCCAAGATCTCTTGCATCTGCGCTATCCGCGGGTCCATGCGCGTCCAGCGCTCTTGGTCAGTCTCCTCCTTCGGCGCCGGCGGCGGAGTTGGCCCCGCCACTCCCGGCGCCCCCGTCAGTTCCGTCTGTTCCGTCCGTTCCCCCGCTGGCCCCGGCGCCACCTCGAACCCCGTTCCGCCCGGCCCCGCTCCATTCCCCCCGTCCGTTCCCTCCGTTCCCTCCGTTCCCCCCGCCTCCTTCCCCCCGTCTGCAAGACCCGTCCCCTTCCGTGCCAGCCGGCTCCCCAGCGCCGCCCCGGCGACGTCGATCGCCTTCGCTCCCCCCTTCAGCCCCACGATCACCCCCAGCTCCAGCGCGAACTGCCGCAGCGGGCTTCCCTTCTCCGCATCCCCGTACCAGACATCCTCCGGCTTCCCCAGGTCCGCATGCAACCCCGGAATCGCCGACACCCCCGCATTCCAGGCCGCCTGCAAGCGCTCCTCACCCATCTCCCCCGCCAGACTCCCAAAATACCCGAGCTCCAGCAGCTCCTCCGCCCGGCCCGGCTTCATCCGCGCCGCCGCCGCGCCCCGCTTCAGCGCCCCCATGAAGCGCTCCGAGACTGCCTTCGCCGTCGCCTGCACCTCGTCCGGCAGCTTCCCCGCCACCTTCTTCGCCGCCTTGCCGGCCACGTGCCCGCCGACGGCCAGCACCGGCGTCACCAGCACCTCACCCGCCATCTCCGTCCCCACATTCCCCACATGCTCCAGCGCCGCGATCACCGCGGCCCGCCCCAGCGACTTCCCCTCCTCCTGCGCCGACAGCTCCCCCGTCTGCGCATCCCGCTGCACCCCTTGCGGCAGCATCTTCTCCGCCATCAGCTTCGGCATCTGTACCGGCGCCAGCGCCACCGCCATCGGCACCGTCTCCTTCGCCAGCGTCCAGCCCGCCTTCAGCCCATACTTCGCCGCCTGCGTCAGCTCCTTCTCAAGCAGCGACTTCGTCGCCCTCTTCGCCAGCATCGGCGCCACCTTTCCCCCGCCCACCGTCGCCCCCGCCAGCCCCATCTCCGCCGCCCAGGTCGCCGAGGTCAGAATGCCCCCGCCGAGTTGCGCCTGCCTCGCCGCCCCTGCAGATGGCCTGGAGCAGCCCGGCGTCGTGGTGGTAGGGGTTCGCCGGGTCCTGGGTGGCCCAGG
>CAIZKT010000113.1:0-5282 GCA_903933565.1 uncultured Victivallales bacterium
ATCGAAACAGAAGCCCCTACGGAACTGACCTGCGCCCGACGGCCACTTGACTTTCGCTGCGGCTGCGGCCACAGTCCGTCCGACAGGCTCTACGAGATGCTTGCCGCGGCGAACTGGCGAGCGGGGGCGGGCCATGAGCGGGTGGCCGAAGCTGGAGGCGAGGCACAATGCGGAATGGACGTTATGGCTGTGCGGTGTGGGGCTGCGGTTGGGTGGCCAGCGGGCACCTCAACGCCTATCTGCGGCACCCCGACTGCGAGGTGGTTGCCCTGGGTAGCCGGCGGCCCGAGAGCGTGGCGCGCAAACAGGCAGAATTCGGCCTCGATACGGCCGTCTATACCGACCTCGCCCGCCTGCTCGAGGATGAGCGCGTGGACATCCTCTCGATCTGCACTCCCAACTACCTGCATGCCGAGGAGACCATGCAAGCGGCCCGGGCCGGCAAGCATGTGTTCATCGAGAAGCCCGTCGCCACCCGCGCCGAGGACCTGCGGGCCATGACCGCAGAGGTGGAGAAGGCCGGGGTGCGTAGCCTGGTCGGTTTCGTCCTGCGCTTCAACCCGCTGGTGAATCTCCAGCGCCGTCTGGTCGCTGAGGGTGAGCTCGGCCGTGTCTTCCTGCTCAACGTGGACTACTGGTTCGGTCGCGAACGCCTGGGTTGGATGAAGGAGCAGGGCAAGAGTGGCGGCGCCTTCATCCTGGCCGGCTGCCACTCGGTCGACCTGGCGCGCTATGTGCTAGGCGCCGACATTGTCGAGGCCCGCGGCGCGGCGGTGCAAGTGGGCACGCACTACGACTACCCGCCCGTCGAGACGGCCCAGGTCACCTTCGCCAACGGCGCGCTTGGCGTGTTCACCTGCTCGCTCGAAGGCTGCAGTCCGTACACCGCCAACCTCGCCGTCCTGGGCGAGCGTGGCACCATTCGCAACGACCAGTTCTTCCTGAAGCGTTTTCAGGGCCAGGCTGACTATTTCACCCTCGATACGGGGGTGAAGACGTCCGGCGATGTTTACGGCCATCCCTTCCCAGCCATGGTGGGCCACTTCGTCACCTGCATTCGCGAGGGGCGCGAATCCCCGCACAATCTGGCGGATGCTGCGAATGCTCACCTCGCCTGCCTGGCCATCCGCCAGAGCGCCGAGCAGGGCGGCGAGAAGGTCCGGATCGTAGGAAATCGCGACCTGTGCAATAAGGAAGTCTGTCTGGAGCGCTGAAGGCGCGCCGCAATACCAGCCCAGGGCAACGCCCTGGGAATAGGACGGTTATGGGTTTGAGCCCTGTAGGGGCGAGCTATCTGCCCTACCTTTACGCCGACGTCGCATGGTCCGCCCCTTCAGGGCTCAAACCTCGGGGAGGACAGGGACCCAGGGCGTTGCCCTGGGCGCCCGAAACGCCCCTTTGGGGCTGAATACCTCGGCCCACCCTTATTGCACAGGTTGCGAGTTTGCGGCGCCCCGAAGGGCCGAATCTCGCCTGGAGCCAGCGAAGGATGGATCCGGTAGATGCACGAACGGATTATCAGGCAAGTCCGCCAATTGGTTCTTGAACGGCGATACCTTGTGACCCCTGCACGCCTACGACGAAATGGCGGCGGACTCGATTAGTCTGTAGGACGTTGAGAGTGCATTGCTGAACGGCGAGGTACTGGAACAACAACGGGATCGGCAGTCAGCCGAACTCAAGCACCGGATTGGCGGGAGGTCTCTGGACGGAAGGTCGCTTGAGGTTGTCGCCAAGATAGGACCAACGGGCAGGCTGGTCATTATCACCGTCTATGAGGATAAGATGGTTATGAGTCTGAGCCCTTCTGCGGGGGCGAGCCATCTGGCCTAACAAGAGCCTCAGAACGAACCCTGCCGGAGCTGCTTCACAGCGGCAGGTTGAGCTGTTCGGGAGGCGGCGGGGGCGCGGCGGCAGGGCGGGCGGCGAGCAGGGCGAGGAACTGGGGTTCGTCGAGGACTTTGACGCCGAGTTCGGCGGCCCGTTCCGTCTTGCGAGCGCCGGTGTTGGCTCCGGCCACCAGGTAGGTCGTGTTGCCGCTGACACTCTCGGCGGCCGCGCCTCCGAGGAGGCGGATGCGCTCCCTGGCCTCCTCGCGACTCATGGACGTGAGCGTACCGGTGAGCACGAAAGTTCGCCCCGTGAGCGGCCCGGCGGGGAGCGCCGCGACCGCCGGGTCCGCGCCGAGCGCGGCGGCGGCGGGACCTCCCCGGGGCCGGATGCCGAGTTCCCTGAGGCGCGCCAGCAGAGCCGGCGCGGCGGCGGTAGCAAAGAAGGCCATGACGCTACGGGCGGTCTGGTAGCCGATGCAGGTGGTGGTGTAGGCCAGGGCGCCAGCCCCGGTCTTCTTGCCGATCCCGATCTGCAGCAGCCCTGCCGACTGCAGCCGGGCAGCGCGGGCCTGCAGGTCGGCAAGGAGGGCGTCCGGGTCGGCCGGGAGACCGACCTCGGCGGGAGCCCGGCGCCGCGCCCGCAGGGCCTCCTGGGTGTCGGCGAGCGCGGCCAGGTCGCACAGCAGGGCGGAGGCGGCCAGGTCCTCGAGGTCGCGGTGCAGGCGGCCGAGGTGAAAGGCAGTGCTGGCGCCCACATCCGGGATACCCAGACCGTAGGCCCAGCGTTGGAGCGGCAGAGTGCGGGCTCGAGACACCGCCTCGGCCAGCTTGGCGGCGTTCTTGGCGCCGAAGGTGCGGGGCTCGGCTTCCGTGCCGAGGTTCAGGGCGGCCAGCGCCTCGAACCTGAGCTCAAACAGGTCCAAGGGTTCCCGCACCAGGCCCTGCTCCACCAGCCTCTCGGCGACGATGCCGCCGAGCCCTTCCAGGTCCAGCGCCTCGCGCCGGGCAAAGTGCTCCAGGCGGCGGACGCTCTGGGCCGGGCACTGGAGGTTTTCGCAGCGCCAGGCGACGTACTGCGGGTCGCGCGCAATCGGACCCGCACAGGAGGGGCAGCGGTGCCCGATGTGCGCCGCGAAGTCGAAGGCGGCGGTGCCCGGCGGTCGCTGGTCCAGAACCACGTCCACCACGGCGGGGATGACCTCGCCCGCCTTTTCGACCACCACGGTATCGCCCAGGCGTACGTCACGGCGCCGGATTTCGTCCTCGTTGTGCAGCGTCGCGCGGCTGATGGTTGAGCCGGCCAGCAAGACCGGTTCAAGCTCGGCTACCGGGGTTAGGATCCCGGTGCGGCCGACCTGGATGGTGATGCCACGCAGGAGCGTTTCGCGGCGTTCGGCCTCGTACTTGAAAGCCTTGGCCCAGGAGGGCGCCTTGGCGGTGAAGCCGAGCACCTGCCGTTGGGCGAAATCATTCACTTTGATGACCGCCCCATCGATCTCGTAGGGGAACTCGTGGCGGCGTTCGCCGAGGGTGCGGACTTCGCGGCAGAGGCTATCGAGATCGCGAGCGAGGGCGAGGTGGGTCTGTGTCTTCAGTCCCAGGCGGCGCAGGGCGGCCAGCAGCTCCGCCTGGGTCGAGAGCGCCAGACCGCAGACTTCGCCGATGGCATAGAAGACGGCATCCAGGGGGCGCGACGCGACGACGCGGGGGTCGAGCTGCTTGAGGGTTCCCGCGGTGGCGTTGCGGGCATTGGCGAAGAGCGCGTCGCCGGCCGCCTGGCGGCGGGCATTCAGAGCCGCGAACCCCGCCTTACTCATGTAGACCTCGCCGCGCACTTCGAGGACCTCCGGGGGGCTGTCGGTATCGAGACGCAAGGGAAGACTGGAGATGGTACGGACGTTGGCGGTGACCTCGTCACCCTCGAGGCCATTGCCGCGGGTGAGGGCGTGGACCAATTGGCCCTGTTCATAGCGCAGGGAGATGCTCACGCCATCGACTTTGGGTTCGATGAGGTATTCGACCGGGGCGCCGCCCAGGCCGCGGCTCACATACTCGTGGAAACGCCGCAAGTCGTCGGGGCTGTAGGTATTATCCAGGCTGAGCATGGGGACGGCGTGGGGTCGGGTGCGAAACCCCTCCAGGGGCTCGCCGCCGACACGCTGGGTGGGCGAGTCCGGACTCCGCAGGTCAGGAAACTCGCCTTCTAGAGCCTGGAGTTCCGCGTAGAGCGCGTCGTACTCCCGGTCGTCGATCAGCGGCGCGGCGTCGACATAGTACAGACGGTTATGTCGACGGAGGTCTTCCCGCAAACGCTCGATACGCTGGCTGGCAAGGTTGCGGTCCATGGGCTGGCCTTTGACCACGTTTTTGCGACCTGTGCAATAAGGATGGGCCGTGGTATTCAGCCCCAAGGGGGCGTTTCGGGCGCCCAGGGCAACGCCCTGGGGACCCGTCCACAGCGAAGATTGAGCCCTGAAGGGGCGGACCATGCGACCTCGGTGCGAAGGTAGGGTAGATGGCTCGCCCCTACAGGGCTCAAACCCATAACCATTCGATTCCCAGGGCGTTGCCCTGGGCTGGTATGGCAGCGCGCCTTCAGCGCTTCAGACGGACTCTCTTATTGCACAGGTCGCGTTTTTGCAGACACTGCCCCACTATACTTCCTGAGCCTGGGCGTGGGGGCGACACCCTGGCCTGGGGGTCACATCAGGGAGCGCGGATCGATGTCCACGAACACATCGACGTCCTTGGGAAAGCGCTGCCCCATAACCCGTTCACGCAAGAGGCGCCCCACCACCCGTATGTCGCCGCCGCGCAGGGCGATCTGGTAACGATACAGCCCCCGCATCTTGGCGATCGGTGCCGGCAGGGGACCGCTGACCTGCACCGCTGTCGGCAGGTGCGGCCGCAGGCTCTCCAGCAGGGTCGCTGCGACCGCCTCAGCCTGGGCCGGGACGGGGCTACGGACATGCAGGAGCGCCATGTGCGTCGCCGGCGGGAAGCCGAGAGCGATGCGGTCCGGCATTTCTTCGGCGTAGAAGCTCTCGAAGTCGTGCTTGAGGGCATGCTGCAAGGCCGGGTGGTAGGGCGTGTAGGTCTGCACGACCACGTGCCCCGCGCGTTCGCCGCGGCCGGCGCGACCGGCGACCTGGGTAAGCAGTTGGAAGGTGCGCTCGCCAGCGCGGAAGTCGGGCAGGTAGAGCCCCATATCGGCGAAGAGGATGCCGACCAGGGTGCAGTTGGGGAAATGCAGTCCTTTGGCGATCATCTGGGTGCCGATGAGGATATGCATGCGGCCGGCGCGAAAGGCCTCGAGCGCCTCGCTGTAACAGCGCCGCGTGGTCATGGTATCCGAGTCCATTCTGCCGATGGTAGCGCGCTTGAAAAGGGCGTGGGCGGCGGCCTCGACCTTCTCGGTGCCGACCCCGGGGTAGCGGATTTTGGCATCGC
>CAIZKT010000114.1:0-2163 GCA_903933565.1 uncultured Victivallales bacterium
CCGCCGGCTCCAGGGATGGGGATACGGCGGGGACCGCCGGCTCCAGGGATGGGGATACGGCGGGGACCGCCGGCTCCAGGGATGGGGATACGGCGGGGACCGCCGGCTCCAGGGATGGCGCCCGTCTGGCGCGAGGCGGATTAGGACGGTCGGGCCGAGCGCGGCTCCAGGGATGGCGCTCGCCTGGCGCGAGGCGGATTAGGACGGTCGGGCCGAGCGCGGCTCCAGGGATGGCGCTCGCCTGGCCACGCAGCGGCCGAGTCGGGACCGCCGGGAAGGCTATATTGCGGTTGCACGGTACCGCGACTGTAGTCCCGGCAAAGAACCCCGCGCCCAGGCATCTGTCCGGAGAGAACCATGACCGACACGACCCGACCCACACCGCCGCCCCCGGCCCCCTGCGGGCCACTTCCCAGCCCGCGCCAGCGGCGCTGGCACCGCCTCGAGTTCTACGGTTTTCTGCATTTTACCACCAATACCTTCACCGATCTTGAATGGGGCTTTGGCGATGAGTCGCCGGCCATCTTTAACCCGACCGACTTCGACGCCGATGCCATGGTCGGCATCGCCCGTGCCGCCGGCATGCAGGGTCTCATCCTCACCTGCAAGCACCACGATGGTTTCTGTCTCTGGCCCTCGCGCTACACCGAACACTCCGTCAAGAACAGTCCCTGGCGCGGCGGCAGAGGCGACGTGGTGCGCGAGTTGTCCGTCGCCTGCGCCCGGCAGGGCCTACGCTTCGGCGTCTATCTCTCGCCCTGGGATCGCAACCACGCCCTCTACGGCCGCCCCGAGTACGTCACCTACTACCGCAACCAGCTCGCCGAACTGCTGAGCGACTACGGCCCGATCTTCGAAATGTGGCACGATGGCGCCAACGGCGGCGATGGCTTCTACGGCGGCGCCCGCGACAAGCGTACCATCGATAAGACGACCTACTACGGGTGGGAGAAGACCTGGCAGCTCGTTCGTGACCTCCAGCCCGAGGCCGTCATCTTCAGCGATGTCGGCCCGGACGTGCGCTGGTGCGGCAACGAAAGCGGCAGTGCCGGCGAGACCAACTGGTGTACCCTCAACCCGGCGGGCTGGTGCCCCGGCTTCGCCGTCACCAGCGAGCTGAACCGCGGCCATGAAGACGGCACGCGCTGGCTGCCGGCCGAGGTCGATGTCTCCATCCGGCCGGGCTGGTTCTACCATGCCCACGAGGACCAGAAGGTGCGCACGGTCCAGAATCTCGTCGACATCTACTACCAGTCGGTGGGCCGGGGCGCCAACCTCTTGTTGAATCTGCCGCCGGATCGCCGCGGGCGCATCCACGAGATCGACGCCGAACGCCTCCTCGGCCTGCGGCGCACCCTCGATACGACCTTCGCCACGGACCTGGCCCGCGGCGCTACGGTCAGCGCCAGCAGCGTCCGCGGCAACCACCCCGACTATGCCGCAGCGCACCTGGTCGATGGCCGCGAGGATACCTACTGGGCCAGCGACGATGGCGTCACCCAGGCCAGCATGACCGTTGAGCTTCCCCGGCCGGTAACCTTCGACCAGGTCGTGCTCCAGGAGCATATCGAGCTCGGGCAGCGCGTCCAGTCATGGGTCGTGGAGGTCGAACGCGAGGGCGCCTGGACGCCGCTCTGCCATGGCGCCACCATCGGCCACCAGCGCTGGCAGCGTTTCCCGGCCGTTACCGCGTCCCGCCTCCGCCTCCGCATCCTGCAGGCCAAAGCTTGCCCGGTGCTCTCGCGCTTGCGGCTCTGCGCCAGCCAACCGTGATGCGGAGCCCAGGCCCAGGACAGCTTACCCGGCGGAACTGTGGATAAGTCCAGGACGTAGCGCGTGACAAGCTCAACGGGCCCCATTGGGCCTGGTGCAACGGAGACCGTGGCCGCTCGCCCTCCAGCATGGTTTGCGAGGGGTTCGGGGGTTCTGCAAGAGCCTCTACGTACCCAGCATGCCACGCACTTTGCGGGCCAGGGTCTCGCGGGTGAAGGGCTTCTCCATGAACTGCAGAGCCGCTTCCGGGGCCAGGCGCTGCTCGATGATGTCAGGGAGTTGGTAAATACTAAAATACCTCTAATGGCGTGATGGTTACGTCCCACCATGGAAGCTGTTCTGACCTAAGAATCCGGGTTTCAAGCTTCGCTTTGTCTTTGGCGCAGAGGC
>CAIZKT010000115.1:0-5762 GCA_903933565.1 uncultured Victivallales bacterium
GCCCGGAACGGGCTTGGCATCGCGGGCTCCAGGGAGGCAAGCGGGGTCAGGGCAGACGCCTGACAGATCCAGCGGGGGGCTCATTCTTGAAACCGCCCTGTTCAGCGCCCAGTGCGGCTAGTTCTGGGCCGTGCTATAGGATTGAAGCGTCTGTGGCCGTGCCGCACGACCCTGATTTCAGCGTTCGGCGAGGGTTTCTCAGGAGTCGCACCCATGCGTGTGTCGCACCCGTTCCTGCTTGTGCTCGCGGGGCTCTGGTTGCTGGCGGCGCCGGCGGTCTTGCTGGTTGCGGCGGACTGGCCCCTGTGGCGCTACGACGCGCAGCGTTCGGCCGTCACGCCGGAACGCCTGCCCGAGACCCTGCGTTTGGCCTGGTCGCGCCGCCTGCCTGCACCCGCGCCTGCCTGGGACGACGCGCAACTCGGATTTGATCTGGTCGATACCCCGGTGATCGTGGGCAACCGGCTGTTTGTGGGGTCGTCTCGGAACGGTTGTCTGGTCGCGCTCGATGCGGTCACGGGAGAGGAGTTGTGGCGCTTCTGGACCGATGGGCCGGTCCGTCTGCCGCCCGCGGCGCACGGCGCCCATGTCTTCGTTGCCTCTGACGACGGGTATCTCTACGGCGTCGACCAGGCGACCGGTAAAGAGGTCTGGCGGTTCTTCGCTGGCCTGTCGTCCCAGGCGCTGCTTGCCAATAGCCGGATCGCCTCAATGTGGGCCGTCCGTGGGGGGCCCGTGCTGGCCAACGGCAGGTTGTACTTCGCCGCCGGGGTCTGGCCGTTCATGGGCGTCTCTATCTACGCGCTGGACCCGGAGTCTGGGCGCACGGTCTGGGTCAACGACAGCGCCGGCGTCTTTGGCACCAACCAGGGCTACGATCAGTACAAGCAGTATTGGGGCGTGTCACCGCAGGGCGCCCTGGCAGTCTGCGGCGAGACGCTGGTAGTCCCCTCCTGCCGGGCGCAACCCTTGCTTCTCGACGCCGGCAGTGGCGCCCTGCAACGCGCCGAGGCGGGCTGGAAGTCCTACGGGGGCGGGGGCGATTCGCGCTTGGCCGTAGCCGCTGCGTACCTCTTCGTCGGTGGCTTCATCTTCGACCGCGAGAAGATGCTGCCGATCTGCCTCAACGCCGCCGACTCCATGCTCAACCCGCTGCCCGTTCTGCCCCTTCTCGACGGCAACCGGCTCGGCGTCGCGACGGCCAAGACGCTGGAGCTCTACGACCTGACCGAGGCCAAACGCCAGGTGTACACGGGAAGCTATGGCGTGCGCCTGGTGCGTACCGACGCCGCCAGCCTTTGGCGGGTGGCACTCGCCTCGCCGCCGACCGCCATGATCAAGGCGGGCGACCGTTTCTACCTGGGCGGCGTCGGCAAACTGCTGGCCCTGGCCGCCAACCCAGCGCCAGGGGTGGCGCCCGCCCCGCTCTGGCAGCAGGACCTCGAGGGCACCCCGCTGGAACTGGCCGCGGCTAACGGAAGGCTGTTCGTCACCACCCGCGAGGGACGCCTGTACTGCTTCGCCGCAGATGCCACCGACGCGCCCCCCCCGGACTGGCCACGTCCAGAAACCGCCCTCGTCCCCGCCCCGCGCTGGGAGGCCGCGGCCCGCCAGCTTCTCGACCAAACCGGCGTCACCTCCGGCTATGCGGTCATCCTGGGGCTCGCCGACGGTGGCTTGGTCACGGAATGGCTGCGGACTACGCAACTCGAGGTTATTGCCTTGGACGCCAACCCTGAAACGGTCCGGGCCTTGCGGGAACGCCTGGCGGCGGCTGGTCTGCTGGGGCCGCGCGCCGCGGTTCTCCAGTGCGACCCTTTTGGGGCGGCGTTGCCGCCGTATCTGGCCAGCCTGATCGCCAGTGAACGGCCTGACCTGATCGCGGCCACGCCCGCAGCTCGTCTGGCCCGTGCCGTGTTTCCCACCCTGCGCCCGTACGGCGGCGTAGCGCATCTGCCGTTAGCGGAGAGCTTGCGAACGGCGCTGGAACGTGAAGTCCAAGCCCTCTGCCCGGGTGAGGCACGCTTCCAGACGATGGGCGAGGCCACAGTTATCACCCGGCCGGCGGCGTTGCCCGAGGCCAGCGATTGGACACACGATGCGGCAGACCCAGGCAATACCTGGATGAGCCGCGATGCTCTCGTCAAAGCGCCGCTCGGAGTGCTCTGGTTTGGCGGGCCGACCGAAAAGAGCGACCTCTACCGCGGGCGCCACAGCGACCCGCCCACGGCGCGCTTTGCCGGCGGTCGGCTCTTCATCTATGGAAATGGCACCGTCAGCGCCGTCGATGCCTACACCGGCCGCATCCTCTGGCAGCGCGGCATGCCCAAGACCAGGCCATTCCAGAATGCCCGCGCCTTCGCCCGCGGCGGCGAGTTCCCCGACTGCAACGGCGGCACCTCGGCTACGGCCTGGTATGTCGCCCTGGCCGACAGCCTGTACCTCGCCTACGGCCAAGTGTGCGAGGTATGGGACCCCGCCACGGGCAAGACGCTCCGTGAGTTCCGCCTCCCGCCTGATGGTGGCGCCGGCGACGATCTGTTCTGGGGCGATCTGCGCGTCGAGGGCGAGGTCCTGATCGCCGGCGCCCAGTTCCCCGAGGAAGACCAGATGTCGGTCTTTGGACCTGACGATCTGGCGGATGCCTCGCCCGCTGACCTGCCGCCGCTGCTGAGTTCCCTGCGCGAGTGGGCGCCACTGCGTGACGAGACGGCGCTCACGAGCGCTGCCGCTGCCGCCGGGGGCGCCGCGGTGCTCGCCCTGAACCGACTCCTCGGCGAGCCCGCCTTGGACACCATCATGCCCGCCCAGTTCGTTGCCGCGGTCAGCGTCGCCGACGACCGTGGCAAGGCCATTGCCAGCGCCCTCGCGGCGCTGAAGAAACACCGCGAGCGCCAAGCCTATGCGTACACCCCCTATCTGAGTACCGCCAGTCTGAACCGCGGCCTCCTCGAAGCCTGCTACCCGCAGGTGCGCCGCCGCGCGCCAGTGCTCTACTGGCACAACCTCTACCCCTGGGACGGCACCTACACCCGCCAACTGGTCGGACTTCAGCGCCATACCGGCGCTCTGCTCTGGCGCCAACGCGCCCAAGACAGTTTCCCCCAGAAGTCGATCGCGGCCGGCAAGGGTCGGGTCTTCTGCATTGACCGCCTGGATGCGGACCTGGAAGCACACCTCGCCCGCCGCAGCGCCCCGCCCGCCCGCTGCGCCGCGATTAAGGCGTTCGACCTGACCAGCGGCCAAGCGCTCTGGTCCGTCGAGGGCGACATTCCCGGCTACCACCTGATGTACAGCGCCGAGAACGATATCCTTGTGGCCCCCAGTGCCCATGATCCCGACCCGGCTGCCTGGAGCCGGAAAAGCCGGCAACAGTGGGTCCGACTGACCGCCTACCGCGGCGCGGATGGCACGGTCCTCTGGGACAAGAAACTCGAACTCGACCGTACTAGCGGCCGCCACCGGATGTGGTACAACTGGCTGCTGTGCAAGGATAGGGTCGTGGTCGAGTCGTACTACGACACACATGCTGACTTCTACGGTTTCGACCTGCGCACGGGCGAATCGCAGACGCGGCAGAGCCCCCTCACCGACGTGGAAATCCCCTGGAGCGCACAACGCCGCGGCGGCTGTACCAAGAACCTGAGTTGTCCGAACCTGCTGCTCTTTCGGTCCAGCACCGCCGGCTACTACGATACCGCCAACGACGGCGGCACCGTGAATCTCACCGGGTTCCGGACCGGCTGCAAGAACAGCCTCATCCCCGCCGGCGGCATCGTCAACGCCCCGAACTATGCCTCCGGTTGCACCTGCAACTACCCCGTGTTTACCGCCTTGGCGTTACGGCACATGCCCGAGGTCGAAACCTGGTCGACCAGCAACTACACCTACGACGGCGCTGCGGTCACCCGCCTCGGCCTGAACCTTGGCGCCCCCGGCGACCGGCGCGCCCCGGATGGGACCTTCTGGCTCGACTACCCCAGCGTCGGCGGTCCCTCTCCTGACCTCCCCGTCCAGATTGAGCCGACCTCGCCGGAATGGTTCTACCGGCATTCGGCCAGGATCCGAGGCGGCCCGCTGCCCTGGGTCACCGCCTCAGGCGCAGAAGGCCTGACCTCGCTGAAGCTGACGCTGCGCTCCGCCGCGAAAGGGGCCGGTTCGCCGCCGACCGCGCGCCTCTATACCGTCCGACTCTTCTTCGCCGAGAACACCGCCGCCGCACCCGGGGCGCGCGTCTTCGCCGTCGCGCTGCAGGGCAAGACGGTCATCGAAGCGCTCGATCTCGCTCATGAGGTCGGTCGCGACCTGGGCCTGGTCAAGGAATTCCACGGCGTCGAGGCCGACACCACGCTGACGGTCAGCCTGGTTCCCAAGACCGGCAAGACTCTCCTCTGCGGTATCGAACTGCGCTGCGATTGAGGCCTTACCCAACCCCTCACACACCCTTGCGCCTGAGGCCGCGGCGCGCTACGTTGCCCGGTCGGAAAGCGAGATTCCTATCAGTGATTGCCTGAAAAGCGCCGGGACGGATGTGGCCTTGCCGGAGGATGCTCCCACCAAGGCCCGGGCCTGCTGTCCACGCTGCGACAAGCCCGTGGTCGTCTGCTATTGCGCTCACCTGCACCAGGTGGCGACCCTGACCCGCATCCTTCTTCTGCAACACCCCCGTGAAGAGCAGATGAAAGTGGGGACGGCGCGCATGGCGCATCTGTCCCTGCCCAACTCCGTGTTGCGGATCGGCCTTGATTTCTCTGACGATGCCGTGGTCAAGGCGGAGTTGGCGGATGCACGCCCGACCTACGTTCTCTTTCCCACCCCTGACGCCCTCGACATTCGCGTCCTGCGGGGCGTGCCCTCGGTCCGCTTGATCGTCCTTGATGGAACCTGGCGTCAAGCCCGCAAACTGTTGAAACTGAACCCGTGGCTGCAACGTTTACCAGCCGTCGCCTTTACCCCGACCCATCCCAGCGAATACCAGATTCGCAAGCAGCCTGCCGAACACTGCGTTTCCACGATTGAAGCCTTGGGCGAGGCCCTCCGTCTGATCGAACCCGACGGCCTGCCGGTTGACGGGCTGCTGGAGCCGTTTCGCGCCATGGTGGAGCAGCAGCAATGGTATCAGGTACAAGTGGGCCATCGCCGCAGCCGTCACCACCGGCAACCCTCACGCCGGAAGCCGCCTTTCGCCCGCTTGATCCAGGACTACAGCCGAATCGTCTGCGTGCAGGGGGAAGCCAATGCCTGGGCCCTCCGGGATCCCCAACGCCACGAGCCCAGCATTGTGCATTGGGTCGCCCACCGGCCCGCCAGCGGCGAGAGCTACGAGGCCATCGTGGCGCCGAGCGGTCCGCTTGCCCCCTTGACCTCGCGCCACATCGGACTTAGCGAAGCTCAACTCCTGGCGGGCCTGAGTCCTGAGGCCTGGAAGCGTTCGTGGCAGGCCTTCCTCCGGCCCGATGACGTGCTGTTGCACTGGGGCCATCATTACCACAATGTGGCTCAGCAGGATGGTCTGTCGCTGCCCGACGACACCGTTGACCTGCGTTCCCTTTCCGCCGCGGACCTGCGCCGTCGCAGCGGGACCACCGAAGCCTTGTTGGAGCGCGTCGCGCCCGGCAGTCCGGTGGCTGACCTCGGCTTTCAAGGTCGCGCCGGCCAGCGTCTGGCAAACCTGGTAGCGCTGGTCAAGGTTCTGGTTTCCAGCCCGCTCCAACGGGTCGGAAACTAATGAAATGGCCCTGCGTCGCCGCCGAGCCGAAGGC
>CAIZKT010000116.1:0-5642 GCA_903933565.1 uncultured Victivallales bacterium
CCCCAGCCGGGGGCCCGGCTGAACCCGAGAACCTGAGTAGTCACCACCCCGGCTGGATCTGGCAGGCGTCTGCCATGACCCCGCTGGCCTCCCTAGAGCCCGCGATGCCCAGCCCGTTTCGGGCGGGTTCGCGGTATCTTGCAGAGACGCGGCAGCCCCGCAGAACCGTTCGAAACCCCTGGCCGCAGGGCGAACGCCGTTGACAGCAGCGCTACCACCAGTAGACTAGGACCGGCAGGCGGCAGCAGGCACACCCCCCAGCAGGGGAACCGCCCAGCAAGCCGCGAAGAACCATGCCGCAGAACGGCGCCGAACGACCGCCAAGCTGGGGCGCAGGCAGAATCGTGTATATCCTTGCGAGAGGTCAGGAGTCCCCATGCAACAGACCATCGACCGCGAGCGTCTGGCCGGAGTCTGGTCGGCGACCCCTACGCCACTGACCGACACTCTCACCCTCGACGCGGACAGCGTGCCGCGACTGGTGGCGCACCACCTGCGCCTGGGCGTGCGGGGGCTGTTCCTGGGGGGGACTTGCGGCGAAGGACCCTGGCTGCGGCGCGCCGACCTCAGAAGGCTGGTCTGCGAGACGGCGGCGGCCAGTGCCGGGCGGCTGGTGCTGGCCGTACAGATCACCGACAACTCGGTCGGCCGAATGCTGGAGAACGCCGAACAGGCGGCGGCGGACGGCGCGGATATTGCGGTCATTGCTCCGCCGCACTTCCTCCTCAACGCGACGGAGGAGAACGTCCGCACTCTGTATGTGGAGACACTGCGCCGGTGCCCTCTGCCGGTCGGTATCTATGATCGCGGCAACGGCGGCAGCGTGCCCGTGTCAGCCAGCGTCCTGGCGGCGGTCTATGCGGAGCCCGCGGTCGTCCTGGTCAAGGACAGCTCGATGGATCCGGCACGGCGAGATATCGCGCTGCAGGCGCGCCAGCAACGACCAGACCTGCGGCTGCTTACCGGCGACGAATTCGACGTCGCCTCTTACATGCTGCATGGGTACAACGGCGCCCTGCTGGGCGGCGGCATCTTCAACGGCCGCCTGGCGGCGCTGATCCTTGCCGCCTGCGCCAAGGGTGACGCCGACGGAGCGCAGGCGCTCCAGGAACGAATGAACCGGCTGATGTGGGAGGTCTACGGCGGTCCGCAGATCACCTGCTGGCTGACCGGCTTGAAGGAGCTGCTCGTGCGTATGGGGATCTTCAGCACGCGCCGAAACGTGCTCAACTACCCGCTCACGGAATCCTGTTCGCAGGCCATCGACCGGGTCATGGAACAGGACCGCGATGTGCTTCTACCCTAACCCCACACCGGCCGGAGAAAACGAGCGATGCCCAGGCAAGTCATGGAGCGTCGGGCCGCCGATAACCCTTACCTGCACAAGGACTTTCATAGCGCTCTGAACGGCGGCGTAATCTACCTGCATCAGCACTTTGGCGAACCGGCGGTGCGGGACTACCTGCGCCAGTACACCCTGCACTGGCATGCGCCCCTGCGGCAGCGTCTGGTCGCTGAAGGCCTCGGAGCTCTGCGCCAGTACTTCGAAACCCTCTATAGCGTGGAGGGCGCCGTGGTCCGCTTCGAGCAGACGCCCGACGAACTGGTGGTGCGGGTCGACGCATGCCCGGCGGTCATGCACATGCGCGCGCGCGGCGAGGCGGTTAGTCCGCTGTTCAGCGAGACCACGCGGACGGTCAACGAAGCGCTCTGTGAAGACACCGCCTACGTCGCCGAACTGGTCGCCTATGAGCCGCAGAACGGGCGCAGCGTCCAGCGCTTCCGCAGGAGGTCGCCGTGATCAGTTGCACTGAGTTCATCCCGGCCTACAGCGAGCTCTTCCGCACCCTGCACCGCCTGGGTGGCGAACCGGCAGTCCGTGGCTTTTGGGACTACCTGTCGGAAACCTTCCTCACCAACCTGCGCGACCTGGTCGCTGAGCACGGACTGCGCGGCTGTTGGCTGTACTGGAGCCACACGCTCAACGAGGAGGCGGCCGACTTCACCATGGAGCTGGATGAGGAACAGGGCGTCTTCCGCATCACCATGCACCACTGTCCGTCCAAGGGCAGGCTGCTCGCGGCCACCCATTTCGAGCCCTATAGAGACTACTGTCGGCACTGCGACGTACTCTACCGCAATATTCTGGAGCCCATGGGCTACCTGTACGAGGTAGACCTGTCCCGCTGCGACCAGGCGGCCTGCGCGGTGACGGTCCGACGTCGGCAAGTTCCGGGCTGACGGGGCGGGGCAGAAACGCAGCGCCGGTGGATGGCACGCGGGGCGGACGTACGGCGATGAGAACGTGTCGTACCGCTACCTGCGGGGTCGGTATCAGTCTCGGAATCGGGACCGATGGCGGCACCGCCTGCGATCGAGCCCCCGAGCCGAGAAGTCCACCCCCGGGGCTGGACGCTCACATCAGAGGCCTTTGCAGAACCCTCGGATCCCGTCGGAACCCCGCGTGGCGGCGCCGCCCCGTGGAGGGCGAGCGGCCACAGGGGCGGAGGCCCGGGCCCGAGCCGTACGGGAAGTTCTGCAAGCGCTCATCCCTGTGTCGGTTCAGTGGTTGACACCGGCATGACGGCTGGTATAATTATGGCATTATGCATAGAACGACGATCATGCTGCCTGACGATCTGTTGGCGGAGGCCCGGGCCCGAGCGGGAAGCGAGGGCTTGTCTCTGGCCGAACTGGTCCGCAGAGGACTCGAGCAATTCCTCGGTCGAAGCGCGAGTACCGTTACCGCGGCCGACCCATTTCTTTCGGACCACTCCACCTTCGCCAGCAGGGTCGGCGATCTCGCCGAGAACCACGACGAACACCTTTACGGCAAGAGGGGGGGCCGATGATCTTCGTGGATACCGGTCCGTTCGTCGCCAAGTATGACGCCTCCGATTCGCGCCACGTTGACGCCGTACGCGGTTTTGAGCGGATCGCCTTGGAGGGCCTCCGCTGGACAACGTCCTCATTCGTCCTGTGCGAGACCCTCAACCTGCTTGAGCGGTTCGCCGGCGGCAAGTTCACGGTGCAGACGGGGCGGCTTCTCCTCTCGTCCAGCTTGACCATCGTCGAGCCGGACCCATCGGATCGGCAGGCGGCCCTGTCTCTACTCGATAAGTATGTGGACCAGCGCGTGGGCTACTGCGACTGCGTCTCGTTTGCCATCATGCGGCGGCTCAGGCTCCGAGACGCCTTCGCGTTCGACCGCCACTTCGAGCAGGCCGGTCTCGGGCTCTGGCCCAACGCATAAGGCTCTTGCAGAACCCCCGAACGCCTCGCGAACCGCGCTGGAGGGGGAGCGGCCACAGGCGCAAAGGCGCCCGTGAGCCGAGGGTTCCGCAAGAGCCTCGCATAATTCAGCAGTGGCGAGAGGTGCGCCAACCCGCGGGCCCGCCTCAGTCTCTGGCGATCATGCGATTGAGGCTGGAGACCACAGCGCTCACGGCCGCTTGATCGATGTTGTGGCCCATGCCAACCCCGTAGAAAGCCCCAGCCCCGGTTCGTTCCAAGCGGACGAAGGTGATGGCTTCAGCCTCCGAGGTCGTGCCGAGCGCATCCTCCTCGTACTCCTGCAGCACGAAGTCTGGGAGTGGCAGTTGCCGGATGGCGCGCACAAACGCCGCAATGGGACCGACCGCCGTACCGAAGAGCACCTGTCGCTGCCCGCCGAACTCGACGTGCGCCTCGCCCTCGATGATCTGGGGATCCGTGGCGTTGGGGCGGGGCCAATAGTTGACCAGCTTGATGGGCCCATCCTGCTTCACAAACTGGCCAAGGAAGATCTCCCAGACCTCGCGGCTCTGGACTTCACGTTTGGCCTCGTCAGCGAACTGCTGCACGTGGCCGCTGAGCTCAATCAGCAGCGGCCTCGGCAGTTCCACGCCATAGTCCTGTTGCAGCACATGCGCGATGCCGCCCTTACCCGACTGACTGTTGATGCGGATGAACCGTTCGTAACTGCGGCCGATGTCCTTCGGGTCAATGTGGAGGTAAGGAATCTTCCAGGCGCCAAAGTGGTCGCGCAGAGCCGCGGTATTGCTGAGTCCTTTATGGATCGCGTCCTGGTGCGACCCTGAGAAGGCGCAAAATACCAATTCGCCGGCGTAGGGGTGCCGCGGATGCGCCGCCATACCGGTCAACTCGGCAACCGTGTCTCGAACCTGCTCGACATGACTGAAATCAAGGCCGGTATCGAGACCCAGGTACTGCAGGTTGAGGCCGATGGTGACCAGATCAACATTGCCCGAACGCTCGCCGTGCCCAAACAGCGTGCCCTCGACGCGGTCCGCACCCGCCATCAGCGCCAGCTCGGTAGCAGCCACCGCACTGCCCATGTCGTTGTGGGCATGCAGGGAGACGATGGTCTTCTCGGGGTACTTCTGACGGGCGATATAGGCCTCGATCATGTCGGCATAGTGGGTCGGCAGACGGCGCTCGACCGTAGCGGGCAGATTCATGATGACCTTCTGCCCTGGTCTGGGATTCCAGACCTCGATCACGGCATTGCACAGGTCGACGACAAAATCCAGGTTGCTGTCGGTGAATTCCTCGGGCGAGAACTCCAACCCGACCTCGCTGTCGGGCATCGCGTCGGCCAGCTCGCGAATGAGCCGCACGGCATCCAGCGCGATCTGTTGGGTCTGCTCCCGAGTCTTGCCAAAAACAAAGTTCATATGCAGGTCACTGGTGGCAATATAGACGTGGCAGGTGGCGCGCCGCACGCCCTGCAAGGCCTCCATGGTCCGCCGAATCAGGTGCTCGCGGGCCTGGGTCAGAACCGAGATGGTGACGTCCGCCGGAATGGCCTGCTGCTCGATCAACTCACGACAAAACTGGAAATCGTCCGCGGACGCGGAGGGAAAGCCAATCTCGATCTCCTTGAAACCCGTCTGCACCAGCAGGTCGTAGTAACGCCGCTTCTGCACCGGGGTCATCGGATTAGGCAGGGCCTGATTGCCGTCGCGCAGGTCCACGGCACACCAGATCGGCGCTGCGGTAATCTGACGCCCGGGCCAGGTGCGGCGCGGCCATTCCACGGTCTCAGGTATGGCGTAGGAGGATGACATGACTGCTGCTCCTTCGGTACGGTGCATGGTAACGCTCGGGGCTCGCTTCCTGGACTCCAACACTGGACTCGACAGGAAGATGGAGCCGACAGAGAGATGTCCTGCAACCGCGCGGGTCACAAGGAGTGCTGGGGGGAGACTGTCCGGAGGACAGCGCCTTCAGCCTGCAACCACGGCCTTGCGGCCACCGCGCGGTTGCAGGCACCTAAGTCGCAGACTCCGTTCAGTCGCTGTCATAGAGGTAAAGAACCCGCTGCATGTTCGTCGCCCGGCGTGCCCATACCATGCCACCGTTCCGCGCTCCGTCAAGCGCCGAGGCCGGTCAGGGGTAATGCCTCAGTGAAGTTCGTAGCGGACCGTGGAGGTTCGCCCTCCAAAGCGTGCCCTCAGAGCCGGGCGCCAATCTCCAGAGGCATTGCAGTCAGGGCTGTTTTGTTTTCCGGCAGCCGTGCTTGCTGGCGAGCACGACGTGTGAGAGCGTGAGAGCGTGAAATCGTGAGAGTGTGGACGGGTGGGCCGGGCGTCTGAGACGCTATCACACCATCACGTTCTCACGCTCTCACAGGCAACCAG